>NZ_KI783301.1:2136419-2301050 GCF_000510645.1 Thermicanus aegyptius DSM 12793
ATATCCAAAGGGATGGGATCGGGGTATTCAGGCGTTTCGACTGTTCCTCCTTTATATCCATCGACCATTCCTTTGATGTGTCCGTCATTAACTATCCATTCCCCGAATACGGTTACCCCATATTCGAGTTGTGCAAGATTTCCTTCCCAAGAAACATCTTCTATCCGCATGAATATTTCGCCTTCTGTCGCAAAAGGTATATCTTTATATAGATTTGTTCTGAAAATTTGATATACCTTTCCTGTCCAACTACCGGTAAGAAGTTGCATTGATATTACATCTGCTGTTTTTATGGCTATTTTGCCCTGCCTGATCCACTCGCCATTATTTATACTGATGGCGATGTTTTTATGCTGAGGTCTCCATCCAGCTACAAATTCCCCATTTTGAAAACCTTCTACTATCTTTTTGATCTTAAAATTTCTTTTGGGAAGATGAAGAATTAGTTCCAGGTTAGCTGCTTTGCCTCTCATTGTTTATTCCTCCTTTTTTTTTAAAAAAAAATAAAATATTAAAGTTTAGGGCTGGGGAAGATGGCCAGCATCAGTTAGCGCGTATGATATTTTGGTATGCGCATACCATCATCCTTAAAATATATTTTAAAAAATAAAAAAACCACTCCTTTTAAAATAGAAACGTTTTAAAAGAAATGGCTTTTGTTTTTTCTTCTCCTTGTGTTAGGGGAAGAAAAGTGGGATTTAGCGATCTTCTCCCGGTTATAGGAGATGATTATTAGAAGAATTAAATAAACCGTTATTATTAATATACTTTACCGGACTTTTACCGTCAAGTTTTTTTTTTAAGAAAACCTCTTGAGAAAAAAGAAATGCGACATTCCTCCCCAGCCTACTAAGACTAGAGATTTCTGCCGCATTAAGATGATTATTAATTATATTAATTATAACGAAGCCTGAAGCAACAAGGCTTCAATTTTCTTTAGTGCATTTTTACCCGATGGCATACGGTTGATATTAACAAATTTTTTAAATGCCTCCCGAGCACTGGTAGTATTACGGTTAACGTTATGCTTCCCGAAAGGGGTGTAAAGGATGTTATTTCTATAACCTCCCACCAAAAGAAACGGCTCTTCGAAGTTTATAAAAGTAATTTCTTTTTCTTCGGGAAAATAACCATCAAGAAAATATTTCTTTAGATTCTCTTTTAGATTCTCTTTTATTTCGCTAACATCAATTCCCCATTTGGCCGCTTTAAACAATTCCTCCCTCATTATACGATATGCAAGATATATTCTAAGCCTATGGAAGCGATCATAACCAAGCATCAATTCCACAACGTCTTTTAATTTGTAATTATAAAATAGATCCGTGTATATTTTATTTCCTATAATTTTCTTTCTTACAAAGAAAGTTTTTCGCGTGAGTATACTTCGCACGTAATCAACATCTATGCGCACTTTCAATGCAACTTTCCCCTTCCTGTTGATAAAGTCGATCTTCATAAACAGAGTCTTTTTTTGATTAACATCACATTTGGGTTGGACTGAAAAACGCCCGTATGCATTTCTACTGATGATTTCTATAGCTTTCTGTATATCCTCAGATGTGAATTTACAAATATCGGCATTTCTCTCGTGGTTTGATAAATCTTTTAACATTTTTTTACCAAAATTATCTAGTTCGTTGACCGGAATAACTTTTTTGATTTTATTTACAAAACGAATCATAGAATATACTCCTTTCTTTTTTTATTTAAGTATAGGCACGTTCCGTCTGATACATCTTAAGATGTATAGAATGGAACGTGCCCATTTCATTTTTTTAGATCTTTTTTTTAGATCTTTGTCATCGTTAATATCGCGGCGATTTCTTCCGGTGTTTCAGGTATTTTTTCCCCGGTTGCATTCTTAAATATTTCTTCTATTTTTCTCTCCGCAGGAAAAATCCATCCTTCAAACCGGAACGAACCATACGGCTTTGGGAGAATAAAATACATGACATATTTTCCGTTATTTATTTCTGATCCCCTTATTACCACTAGCGGACAGCCGCGACGGCATATGGCGGTTTCAATCAGGAAATCGTTACGATGGAACGGAAGAACGAATTCCCATTGTTTTAAAACATTGCGGATCTTTTCCCTAACTTTACGGAAAAAGATATATCGAATGACCCTTATTTGCCTTTTGAGCCCCACGAAGCACTCGTATAACGACATGATGTCGCAGTCATTATAGGAGATCAAAGGGAGTTCCTTGAATCTCCGGCGAGTGATCACGCCATGCGAACACACATTTTTTCGCGTTACTTTGACGCACACTGCCGTTTTCTCTTTCCGACGAAGGAAGGCGAACTGAACGAACGTTGAAACTGCACGGTATTTGTATGCGGTAGAAACCGCCCCGCCGATAAGTTCAATTTTTCCGCTTTGATGTTTTTTCATTTTTTCGATGGCCCATTCGACATCTGCTTCGTCCAAAAGACGCACTCGGGCGCGCTTTTGGACTTGGTTTATGGAATCCATCAGGTCTGTTTTAATTTGGCTTAGATTATCGTATATGCTTTTATATTCCATTTTTTTCTAATCCCCTTTCTTTTTTCACGACATCAAAGCCATGACCAAAGCCGCTTCGACAGCTTCTTCGTCATCAGAAAGATCCATGCCGGTTAAACTCAGGAAAAGTTTTTTTGGATCATCAACAAGCATCGACATTCCTATTTCTCCGCGTTTCGGAAGTTCATAAACTTTTCCCGAACGCAATACAACAATCGGTCGCAAATCATGCCATATTTCTTCGCTTTCTTTGTTGACTTTTTTTAAAATGATCGCGCACGCTTCAGATATCGAAATCTGGTCTCTCCGAAATTTCAACATTCCTTCGTATCCCATTTTTCGCACGTAATCTCTGTATTCTCTAAACTGAATATACAAATAAATTTTAAACTCTCGTTCGTCATCGGTTACCAGCTTGTGATGTGACGTTTGTTTCATCACTATCGTTTTATATTTCTGGGGAACTGTTTTCGAAAAGATAGAGCAAACATATGAACCCCAACGCTTACGGTATTCAACTTTGATTTCGTTTTGATCAAGCGGTAAATATACACGCGCCGAATCATGGCGAAACAACCAACGAAGGCGCAAACGAAGACCTAAAGCCCGCAAAGAGTACGGCTTGGCATAGCCAATATTATAGGCCATCCTCATAATAGATTCGTTAATTTCCTTCTTACTCTGCATGTTTCGTAGATATGAACCATGACAATCTTTCGTCATTTTTTTTACCTCCTTTTTCTTCTTTTTAAACAAGGTTCTAAATCGAGGCCTGAAGCAATAAGGCTTCGATTTTCTTCATTGCGTCTTTTCCACGAGGAATTCTCTTGGCCCCGGTGATTTCTTTAAAAATGCGTCTAGGGCTACAATCCAACTTATTTTTAAGTTCAAATACCGCAAATGGCGTATAAAAAAGACACTTATTCTGATATCTCATCCAATTGAATTGCAGTAAAAGAAAGCAGGGTTCTTCAAAAACTATATAATCTATTTCATGGTATTTTTTTTCAAGACTGCTCACTTCGATCCCATGTTTGCGAGCCTTGTCTAACGTGTTTAAAACAAAAGAGTGTAGATAGAGAGTGTCATCGCGATAGAAAAATTCCACTTCTTTCTCCGCCTTCCTCTCTTTAAGAAGAATAAAAGGACAGACCGAGGCCCGTCCTTTTTATTCAATCTTCACTTTTTTCGCCCATGCCGGTACATTCGCCCACACATCTTTATTAGGACGAATAATACCTACCACCATTGGGACGGGAAGGGGTTGATCCGGCCAAGGAGTTAAACCGTCGGTCAAGACAACAATTACGTCCGGTCTGGGCCGAAGCTTAGCCGCCGCTTTGGCCGATTCCCCCATGTCCGTTCCTCCTCCACCGCGGGCATCTTTCAACGCGCGACGGAAAGCTGATTTACTGCTGTCCGTAATCTTATGCGCACCGTATGCCGCCGCGTCAGCATATACCAATGATAAATCCGCAAACTTAAGAAGCCCCTGGACTTCACTCAAAAGCTCCTCGAGCTCTCTGTCGGATACGCTACCGCTGGTATCTACTACAACCGCAACATTTGGACGGCGCCGGATCATCCCGGGAAGCAGGTATTCTGTCGTCCGGATTCGGCGGTTCGGTCGCTGTAAGGAATAATCCTCCGCACCGCTTTTCGTCGCACCCGAACGAATGAGATTTCGCAGCATGAGCCTCCAATCCACTTTCGGAGGCTCAAGGACAGTTTCTACCCACCGGATCAACCCGCCGGGCACGTCTCCACGCCCCTTTGCCGCTTCTGCAATTGCGTGGGCAACCTCCCTTCGGATCACCTCAAGCCGTCCGGGGGTAAGTTTCCCTTCCGATTCGGCATTCTCCCAAGGGGCAGTGCGACCGGTTGCGGCGGAACCGCTCACCCCAGCCCCTGGTTTCGCCCCTCCAGTGCTGGCTGGGCTGGAAGATTGGTCTCCTTGGTCTACCGACTGACCTCCACCTTGCTGACTTCCACCTTGCCCCGAGGTGCCGCCAGATTGATTTCCGGATTGACCCCCCTCTTGTCCAGAGGTGCCGTTGGATTGATTTCCGCCATTACGCAAAATGGCGTTTTTCATAATCCATTCGGCGTACTCCTCTGCCAAGAGATTCTTCGGGAATCCGAAGGGCTCAGGAAAGAGGGCTTCCTTTCCGTCGATCTCAGGGAGTTGAAAACCATCTTCTCTGAGAATCTGGTTGATTTCCAGATCCCCCGCAATATTTGCCACTTCATGCGGGTATTCTTTGAGCCGTACGAAGTGGACCTGCAAAAGATGAAGGATTTCGTGGTAAAGTACCGCCGAAATCTCTTCTGTTGTCCATTTTTCGACGTTCTTAGAGTAATAAAGAACACCCGTTTCCGATACCGCCATCGTTTCTACGGTTTCACTCTCTATAGGGAGGAGAGAGTATACTGCCGAAGCAAAGTACGGACGTTTTTTTAGCAGTCTAAAAATGGCTGCGTCTAATTTTAAATTCATTCTTATCCTCCTTTTTTGTGTATTCGGGTTTTATGATTGAAATAGACGAATCATTTTCCAGTTAAAATTCATAAATTTAATTTCACAAGTCGCCAGTTTCAATAAATACGTTCAATGCATTGACCAATTCCTTCGCTTGTTTTCTTGTCAAATGCATCCTTGTATAAAGCATTACATCGTCGGGGATGTCGTATCGCACCCAACCAGTTCCACCTTGAGGTGTCTTGCTTGCCATAATCTTCGGGTCTGCATCATCGACACCTAACCAAATAGCATCTTCAGTCGCCAATGATGATTTTTGCAAGGAGCATTTTACCCCGTACAAATCAGTAAAACTAATGATTGTGAATCCTCTGTTCGTTACGCTTTTTTCCATTACAAACATCTCCCTGCCACGTTTTATTAGATACCATATTCTGGTTATTATGGATGCTCGAATTTTCATTCCGACTCAATAATCGAAATAGCATATTTTTAAAATCAAAAGCCCCCGTTTTCGAGGGCTTTTTTTGTTAATTCATCATCCCGGCTTCTTTTAGAAGGGGGACGAATTTTTGGAGGTGCGGAAGGATGTCTTTGAGATGTTTGTTCATTTCAGACTTTAGATTCCCTTCCGCCTTTGACTGCCAGGCTTTCAAAGCCTGTGCACCTGAAGCCCCGATAGCAGGGCTTCCTTGCTCAGCGGTTCTCCCTAAAACCTCCCATGCGGCCATCCAGGACTTAATATTGTTATGCCGGATTGCCGCAGCGACAACCGAGTTTACGATCGCATAATCCCGATCGCCTCGCCCGGTAAGATGGAATGTCTTCGGATCGCGGAGAAACTGATCGGGATCGGGGAGATCCACCTCCCTTACGAAAGTGAAAAATTCCAGCGCAGTTCCGCGCCCAACGGCGCCGGATGCCGCGACAAGCATTTCGTCTTCACCCATCTCGGCGGCTTCCAATGCCGCTAAGGCAGGCACTAGAAGCGACGCCCAAGATCGCGGCGTAGGAAACGAAGGAAACGCCGGATTTTCAATTTTTGTTTTTGAAAGGAGGTCGGGACGGCGTTTGATAAAAGCGGACACAAGGGCGTTGTACTTTCCTTTGCCTGCTTCCCATCCTTCCGGCAACACGGGCGGACGATAAAAAAATCCGCTCATGATTCCGTCGGCAAACTCGCTTGCGTCCATGTTCCACTCGACATGAACAAAGCGGTTCGCCATAGGTGGGTCGAGCTCGTAACCGCCAACAGCTTGATCCGGGGGGTTTGCTGCCGCCACGACACGAACGTCGGTGGGAAGCTGCATGTCTCCCAGCCTCTTATTCAGCACCAATTGTAGGAGTGGCGCCTGTACGGCTGGAGGGACGGTTGTAAGCTCGTCCACGAAGACAATTCCCTTCCCCTTTTCAATGAATTCTTTCGCCCACGCCAACGGGGCGTGGCGGGTGAATTCCCCTTCGAGCCGTGGAAGACCCATTACATCTGTCGGGTCCATAGAGGACCCAATGAGGGTCTTTACGGGGATTCCAAATTCCTCCCCGAGACTTTCCACGAAACTAGATTTTCCGACGCCCGGTTCTCCCCACAGGAGAACCGGGATGTTGGCCTGCAAAAGAATAGAAACAAGATTCTTTTTCATTTAAATCCTCCTTTTTTTATTTAAATTTTCATCATAATCTCCCTGGCTCGGGAGATTTTTTCAATATTTTCTTTTAACCCGGACGTTACTCCGGGCTGTTTCCAATCCTCAAAATCACCATCCGAGACGGCTAAACGAATTCCCTCTTGCACCATCGCGGGGTATTCGTTTACCATCTCAGCAACAATCGGGACGAAATCCCCTAGCCAACCGGTGAAAATGATGTCCCAATTTAGCCTCTCATACATCGAGACGTGAATCACGCCTCCTGTACGAAAATAGCCGAAGTTTTCATCCTCCAAGTAACGGAGCCTGAAATCTTTGGCTCCGCTTAACCCTCTATGGACGGTGATTTTCCAGGGATTAATCCTTCCCCGGTGAAGCTTTTCCCCTTCTTTTTTCCAATCCGGATAAGCCGCATCCATGATTGGAAATAGAAGAGTTACATCGGGGGATTTTCCCCCGAGCTTTTTGATAAGGAGTCTATCATTGTCAATAGAGACTCCAACAGACCCCTCTCCATAAAAAACTATTTTTTTCATTTTTTTGGGACGCTTGAAGCGCCACTTCACCTCCTTTTTTTTTAAAAAAATAAAAAAAGCCACTCCTCTTAAAACAAAATGCGTTTTAAAAGAAATGGCTTTTGTTTTTTTACACTAAAATGAACTTTGTTTTTCCTCTCTCTGTAATGAGAGAAGAAAAGAAATGAATGACTATCCTCTCCTCGAATGGGAGAAGAAAAAAATGGTCTAAATCCTATACTTTAATTTTATTATATTAGTTAGCTGTTGTCAAACAAAAAAGAGCAAATAGCTCCCGGAAAGTTATGGTTATTTATTTTTTTTAAACAACTTTTTCTATAACGAAGCTTGGAGCAACAGAGCTTCGATTTTTTTCATAGCATTTTTGCCGTATGGTACACGACGGGCTCCTGTTACTATTAAGAAAGCATTTCTTGCGTCTTTTGTGAATCTTTTTATTTCAAATTTTCCATACGGTGTATGAAGAATCCGCTTTGTGATTGTACTAACTAAAAGGAAACACGGTTCTTTAAAATCAACTAAGTGCTTTTCTCTAATGTTTGCTCTCAATTCGTCTACTTCAATACCGCATTTTGCGGCTTTTAACAACATTTCCCTTCTCTTTCTGTACGATAGATAATTTCTGATTTCTTCTGAGCGTCGTAATCCCATTACATCTCCTATAACTTCCCACATATCTTCAAAGGATTTTCTATTTGTAAAGAAAACGGTTCGATTTACGCACAATCCTTCAAAGATGTAAAAGTACGCTCTTACCCCAATTTTCCTCTTCCGTCGAAAAAACTTAAAATCTACGTTTACCATTTTGATAATCTTTCCTTTATCTTCCTTACCACATTTTCCTAATATTTTTACATATCCGTGAGTATTTTCCCGAAAGATGTTCATTACTTTGTCTACATCTTTTGGCATAATACGACGAACATCGGTTTCAGTCTGGTAAGCGTTTAATTCTCTAAAAGTTACAGTCTGGTAGGCATTTAATTCTCTGAGCAAGTCTTCACGAAATTCATTAAGCTGTGAAATATCACCGACAAATTTCAGTATCCTCCATGTTCCCATTTTTAATCCCTCCATTTTTTTAAAGAAAACAGGGACTTTCGCCCCTGTACTGTTGTAATAAAATAATCAGGGTGGTTTCTGATTGTTCCTTCGAATAATCTTGTGAATTGCATGATGCTATCCCTGAACATTTTACTCTAACCCGTGTTATACTTTAAGTGGTTGACGTTCTCCCCAGCCCTAAAGGGCGGGGATTCTTTCTCGCTTATCACGAGCTACACCACATATGCGGCTGATACCGCACACCGATGGGGGACGCCATTACCCCAACTACTGGGCCTAAGCCCAGATACTTGCGCCGGATATTGATTGCACCAACGCCATCCCGATGGTAGGAAAAACCGCATGTGCACTTGAACTCCCTGCCTTTCGGTTTGTGTCTAACCCCACATACCGGACATTCCTGTGAAGTGTAGGATTCATCCTGCAATACGGTTTTTAACCCTAACCTTTCGGCTTTGTATTGGATGAAGTATCTTGTCTTCCCAAAAGCCCATTGGTGCAGTTTCTGGTTTGCGACCGACCCATAATCAATATCCTTCCGAATATCCCGCACATCTCCGATCACTACCGTCTGAATCCCTTCTCGATACAGGATTGAGACAAGTTTGGTAGTCTCTTTGTGCAGAATATCATGGATTTGGTTTCTTATCTTTGCAAGCTGTTTCGCCTTCGAGCGAATCAATCTCCTCCAGCGACGAGAACCTTTCTTTTTCTTGTCGATTTTGCTTTGCAAAAAAGCTTTTAACTTGTTTTGGTATCTTCGTTTCGATCTAAGAAGCCTGCCGTTAAAGATATAGCTTTGCTCCCCATTATAAACAGCTGCGATATGAATTTCGCCCAAATCAATTCCTGCCGTTTTATCGCCTTGAGTCTGTTTTAGATTTGGCTCATTCAGATATGTCGCTCTTAATTCGTATTGTTTTCCATCCCAACCGATTTCGACAAGTTTCGGCTTTTCGAATTGCCACGGCAAAACAAGCGGGTTATTTCCTTTTCCGTTGGAAAGATAAAGAAGTCCATCTTTGATCCGGATGGCATCTTCTTTCCATTGGATTCGAAAATATCGTCTACGTCGTTTTGGTGGCTTTGCTTTTAAATCCGTTTTTCTTCGTTCTCTCCATGATTTCAGCGAAGCAAAGAAAGTTTGAACGATGGCTTGCGTCGATTGAGAGTGTAGATTCCGATTCTTAACCATTTTCATCATCGCATTCGGACTCAGCCATATTCCTTTTTTCCGAACAACACGCCAGAATCCTACCAATACTTTCGTGTAGGTTTCTCCGGCGTTCCTAGCAAGATTATCTAACTCTTTGGTTTTCCCTATTTTTAACTTCCTAACAATATACATTTTTACACCTCCTTTCGTGGCAGGCGCCTTATATCCCCAGCCCTAAAGGGCGGGGCTTTACGGCGCATTTGGTAAAGGTGAGAAAGTTTAACCTCAACATTCTCGTATCCATCCGGCAACATATGGGTATCTTTTCCGTAGCCAAATGTTCCCGGTACCCTTAGCTCTTCGTCCCGCGGTGAAATCAAATGCCCGTCGGGTGTTTTTACCATGGTAGCTGTTTCGTTTTGATACTTTTCCAGATACTCTCCTTCAACTTCAAAGAATTCCAGGAATTCCCTTGGGCAATCCTCCCCGTTGTTTTCCTGATAGGGGGCAAGTAGAGTTTTTACCTGATCCGGAGACTTAGAGATAACCGCAACCTTAAAATGACTCATCTAACATCTCTCCTTTTTTTGAATTTTAAATATAAAAAGGCGATTCCCGCCTTTAGCAGAAATCGCCATTTTCAACACAATAAGGGTCTAAACTATCAGACCCGTTTTTACAAAAAAAAGTATGCGCATACCACCGTGTTTGTGGTATTTCTATAATTCCTTCTCCCGGTGGTGGAAGAAGGAAAGGTTACACTATTATCCTCTCCCTGTGATGGGAGAAGAAGAATTAGAGCTCAAACTACTGTAGTATTATTATAATCTTTCTCAACTTATATTGCAAGCTTTGTTATACAAACCAAAAGCCTCCGCCGATACTGGCGAAGGCTTAGCATATCGTTATATATTATCCAAAATTTGCTTAGCTTGATACAGGTCTTCTCTTTCTTTATTTATTTTCATTAACACTTCGAGGATGCGGCGAAGCGCTTCTTCTCGCTCTTCGGGATGTTGGTAGAATGGGTTTTTGTGAAAATCTACAATCTCCACGGCACGATCAGCAATTTCGTAGATTTTCCACGGTATCGGCTTATGATACAGATTTGTTTCGACGATCCCTGAAGAACCGTCTACTTCCCAAATGCCAAGACCGGACACTCCTGTTACCAATGTATTGTATGCTCCTTCCCAGGTTGCATTTACGATGTGGATGTGAATGTCCTCTTCAATGCCTATATTGCCGATATATTGTACTTTTCCAACCCAATTTCCTGTTGGGGTGTAATGCGCTAAAATATCTCCTGTTTTTATGGAAATTTCTCCTCTATACTTTAACAAATCTATTCTTTCTCCTTGATTAACCGAGATACTCGTTATAAATCTTGTGCTGAAAGGGAACCAATCGATAATTAATTCCCCTGTGTTCCCGAAATCAGCGAAGCCTTCCTGAATTTTTCTTATCGTTAGGATGTGTTTTTTAGGGGTAAAAAGGTTTAGGTTTAAATTATAGCCCTTTATCATCAATATTGTGCGGCGCGGTGACCCCAACCTCTTAGGGCTGGAGGCGCCTTTCCTCCTTTCTTTTTTTTTGGTAGATATACTGTTCCAAGAGCCTCTACTTTAACTAGTGAGGCTCTTGGGATTTTTTTGACCTCTAACACCTTTTTGATTGTTATAAGGCCTTTTATCCAGAAGATTTTTCACTGAATTGACCTTACCTGTTAATCTTTTTCTCGGCGGCTTCCAGCGCCTTTCTGTACCTGTTAACTTTGGAGCGAAAATAGCGTCTAACTTCGCCAAACGGTATCCATATTCCACGCTCCTCTATTTGCGCGTAGACCCTATTTAAAACGATTTCATATTTATCCTTCTGAGGAGGGTGCCCCAATTTTTGACCAAGACGTATATACTCGCTTCTTAAAAGTTCAGCAATCCAAACTTTCTGCCGTTCCTTCAGATGCGACCAGGTTTTGTTTGTTTGAAGCAGCCGTCCGTTAACCCAAACGTGATTTTTCATAATCTACCTCCAATAACTGTTAAATTAATGCGCTTTAAAGTTATACAACGGTCGAATTACATCCACAATATCCAAAGTATCTTTCGTGTTGGCGATAATCTCCTCCATCGGCTTATAGGCAAATGGGGATTCATCAATCGTTGTCTCGCATACGGATGTGGAATAGATCCCCTTCATCGCCTCTTGGAATTCTTGCAATGAAATTTTCTCCCTGCTGGCGGAACGGCTAAATAGCCGTCCTGCTCCGTGTGGGGCGGAATAATTCCAGTCCGGATTCCCTTTTCCGATGGCGATAAGGCTTCCGTCACGCATGTTCATCGGGATAATCACTTTTTCCCCTTTTCTTGCGGAAATGGCTCCCTTGCGAAGAATCATGTTTACTGTGTCAATATAGTTGTGGATGGTAGTGAATTCTTCAACAAGCGTTAATCCCATTGCTTTAATAATTTCATCCGCCATCGCTTTCCGGTTAATCTCCGCATACATCTGGGTAATTCTCATGTCGTGAATATAGTCCCGAAAGGATTCCCCCTCCAAATAGGCAAGCTCTTTATTGACTTTTGCAGGTTGCAATTTCTTAAGCTCCGTTTGAATCTCCTTTTCCCTACCTTGCGCCTTTAATTCTTGAATCAAGGTTTCTTTCTTATTTTTGAGATTCATGAGCTCCTTATATGCGACCTCCTGGTAGTATTCTGCCACTTGTTTCCCAAGGTAGCGGCTTCCGGAGTGAATCACCAAATACAGGTTTCCATCTTTATCTCGATTTAGTTCGATAAAGTGATTCCCTCCCCCGAGCGTTCCCAAGCTTCGTTTTGCCCGATCCATATCGATATGACGCCTGCTCTTTAATCCTGCGAAATTGATGTGTTCTTCGTATGGGTGCGCTTTGTTGCGAATTTCATAGCCACTAGGGATTTTCTCGTGTACAATTCGGTCCAGTCGCTCCAGATCCACATCTTTCTCTTCCAATTTGCTTACATGCATTCCGCACCCGATGTCTACACCAACCAGATTGGGAACAACCTTATCCTGGATGGTCATGGTGGTGCCGATCGTGCACCCTTTTCCGGCGTGTACGTCCGGCATAACTGCGATACTGGCACCTTTCGTGAATTCCTGGTTGCATAGCTCGATAAGTTGAGCCACTGCCTTCTCTTCGATTTGGTCTGCAAACACCTTGGCTTGATTATGTTTTCCCTGTAAAATTATCATTTTAATCTCTCCTTTTTTTGAACTGTTATTTTGTTTTAAGAAATATAGTTCCAGGAACCCTTACCTTAACAGGCAGGGCTCCTGGTAAATTTAGATATTAAATTTCGAATACTCGTAGAGCCTTTTCATCCAGAAGATCCTTCGCCACATCCACTTGATCGGAAATTCGCTCCATTTGTTTCGATATATTTTCTATTACATAATCTCTAATCAAAATGGAACGCATTTTAAATTCTTTCTTTTCTTTGGTCTTTAAGAATTCATTGATGAAATATTCGGATATGCCGGCTTCTCCATCGGTGATGAAAACGATATCTGCTTTATTAAAGCGGCTTTGGTTAATCGTTTCCATCGCCAGTCTAAGCGGCGCTTCAAAACTCGTGCCGCCAACAGGCTCGGAAGTTGCCATGTCCACAAGATCTTTTGCTGTCATCTTCCCTTTTTTGTAGATCGCAATGTTCGCTTTAGTGTTAAAGGGAATATAGGCGAAATCCCTGTGTTGTTTCCTTGCGATTGAGGCTAATGCAAGTGCAAAACCTTTCGCCTGCTCATCCGGATCGCCATCCATACTGCTCGACTGATCCAAGCAAAGGATGATCGGGCCTTTCCCCGTTTTCTCTTTTCCTTTATTGTCGTAAATGAACGTCTGCCCCTCAGCAAATCGGCGAAGAAAATCTGTTCTTGCGTGTTTGTAATTCGCCAATTCCATCGGTAGAAGACGTTCCACTTCATTCCCGAGATTTACTCCGGATCTTTCTATTGCTTCTGTGTGCTTTGCTTTCTGTTTCTTCTGGGCAATTTTCTTAAATCGCCCCGCCCATTCCGCGACCTTTTTTATTTTCGGTTGCTTACTTAGTTTTTCAGCAACCGCAATCTGGTCACGCAACGGAATACGACTCAGTTCCGCTTCCTCATTGCCTGCATTTATTCCGCCAAAGAGAGATTTCAAATTTTCTTTTGCTTCTTTGGTTTCCTTAGCGGCGGAAGCAAAGGCGGACTGGAGGCTGGAGGGGTTGGACTGGATGGAATTCAAAATCGCTTTTCTTAACGCCTCCTCCAGTGATTCTATTTTTTTGTTTCTTTTATTTTTCCCGTCTTGGTCTTTTCTGCGGTTTTCTTCGTCTTGTTGTTTTTGATATGCTTTCTGAAAATTCTTCAACGCATTTTGGATTTCTTGATTTCTTTCTTTCTCCTGATTGAACCATTCATACACTTTTTCGGTGTATTTTACGGTTCCGATTGCAGACGAAATGTCATCCAAACGCGTCGTCTTCCGTATATCATGAAACGATTCATCGTTCATGATCCGTTCAATGATATTTTTGTTCGTCTCTACCTCCGCATTCACTTCTTGCTTTAATTCCGGCCTCATTTTATAAAGAGAGGCCCACACATCCCCCATCAGGGGGTAAAGCAGAATGCCGGGAATGCTTTCTTTGCCTAACTGCTGCAGCTTCGAAGACATATTGTAGATTTCCTCGAATCGACGCCGATCAAAAGCATCGGTATTTAAAACAGAAGTATCGGCATTCAAAATCGTTTTCATTTTTTTACCTCCTTTTTTTAAAATTAAAATCAAGCCCCCGGCATTTTAGTCGGGGGCTAAAAAAAGGCGCAAACCGCCTCTTTAAGATTTTTTTACAATGAGCGCCAAAACTTCGAACGATTGAGGGTATACAGATCCGACTTGTTCCCATGCCCCGCAATGTGGACACTCAATCCAAAAATCCGGAATCACTTCTCCCTCGTCATTTGTCTGCAAATAATCCTCTTCTTTCCGCTCGTAACGAAATGGCTTTTCGCATTCAAAACAAATAAGAATATGCGGTTGATCGAATGACATGCCCATCCGGCCAACGAGCGCTCTTTCATCGCGATGTAGAAGAAGCTGAATCGTTTCCTCCTTTATCATGAAACACGCCTCCTTTTTAAAAAAACATCTAAAATTAAACCTCTAATACCTTGTCGACCGCATCTTGTTGACTTCTTTTCACTTTATTTATTAAATCTGTGATCTCCTCCTTTTTATGGGGGTTCCCATTTAATATTTTCTTTGCCTCCTCCAATAGATTTTTTAATTTCTCCGTGGTTTCTAGACCCAAATCCACATTTGGGTCGTCATAAAACCTTTGCATTATTTCATTCAACTCTGCATTCATTTCCTTGATACGTCTGGTAACCGTATCAAAGGAATTTTTTTCGACAATCTCCATAGCAGTATTTCTCTGATCCGGAGATTCCCAGAGTACGTTCGCAAGGATAATGAGATCCTCACGAATAACCTCCGTTCTACCCTCCATATGAGCTTTGGCCTGCAGGAGAGAAAGAGACTGTTTAAAACGGCGATCAGAGGGGTGAATCCCTTCGTCACCCAACTCCTTTTTTATCTCAAACAGGGTTTCGTAAATCTCCTCCCCTATCGAGACAAGAGAGCACAAGAATTGTTGCTCCTGGAGCTCGCTTAGGGATATTTTTTCAGGCGAAAGAGGTTCCGATCCCTTAAGCATGGAAACGAAAGAATCCCTTTCTTTTACATACCCTACTTCGAACCGGAGCAGGAATCGGTCAAACATCGCTTCCAGCCCCTCCCCTTCTTCGGGGTATTCGTTACTGGCTCCGATAAGGGAGATGAGCGGCGTTTTGATCGGGTATCCGTTGTTGTAAAAAAGCCGCTCGTTCATCAGAGTCAGAAGCGAGTTTAAAATAGCCGAGTTTGCCTTAAAGACTTCATCTACGAATCCCAGATGGGCTTCGGGAAGTTTGTTTGCCGTATTTCTTTTGTAAATACCTTGTTCCAGTTCCTTCAGAGAAACTGGACCAAATAGTTCTTCCGGGGTGGAGAAGCGGGTTAAAAGCCATTGAAAGTATTGAATCCCTTCAAAGGCTTTCGCCATTTCCATGACGATTGCGCTTTTACCGGTTCCCGCAGGCCCAATCAAAAGGACGTGCTGCCGGGCCAAAAGCCCGACAAGCAGCCCTTCTACAACGCTTTCCCTCTCAAAGAATTTTTGGGAGAGATAGTTTTTTAGATCAGCAATTTTTTGCATTTTTTTAACCTCCTTTTTTATTCTTCATCAAACATGAAGGTGACTGACAACTCCCCTTCTTCTTCATGAAGGCGAACGAAAACCGGAAGCCTTTCTTCACCGATTCTTTGGAGAAATTGGGCATGATCCTTTTTCTCATCAAAATTGACGAAGAAATTAAAAATCGTACCCATTACTCCTTTCCGATCCCCGCCAACACTTTCAAATAGCGTGCGGGTGAACGCAACGGGAACTTTGAAACCTGTTTCTTTGGCGTACCTCGTCACATCGACGAGGACACCGTCTTCAAGAGCCTGTTTTCGATGGATATAATCCATGAATCGCCCCTCCTGTCTTTAATCGATTTCCCTTTACGTTCCGGTTGTATGGCCAATCCGGTATGAAAATTTCCAGATTGCGCTTTACAGAACGTAAGGAGGTTATTTCATGAGGGCTATCCTCGATGGCACCCCATACACCGGTTAAACCGCGGACGACTTCCCCCTTCGGTTTCCCTTCGGTGTGAAGTATGGGAGCGTCTGGCAGCCCGTGTTTATAAAGCCAAATTTCCGTTGCCCAGCGAGTGTGTTCGGGTCTGGCGGTCAGATATATAATATCGTTCCTGAACCCATACATCGCCAGAACAAAGGAAACAACAGGGAGGATCGGTTCCGCATTAAGAAAGATCCTCCCGTCGTTCCAAACTTCTTCGGGAACCGGGGCCGGGTATGATCCCGTGTCGATCCCCATTTTTTTAAGCTGGCCGTTGGTATCGGCCAGCGTATTATCTAAGTCTACAAGGAGTATTTTCTTCATTTTCAACTACTCCTTATAGGCGATTTAAAAGTTCGGCTACATGGTTTTTTAAACTATCCACGTAACCGTCCAGCATGGCAACATCACCTGTTACCAAGCTTTTATATTCTTTATAATCACCGATGACGCGCCTTGCGTCCTCGATGATTGCTTTTAGTTCTCCCTTTCGAACCTCTCCTTCTATGCCAGTGCGGCATTGGTAAAGGAGGTTCTCGATGTGTTCTCGGAGCTTTTTACTCACCATACCGCGGTTCTCTGCGGTATTGATGAGGGGGACTTTGAAACCTTCTCCTTTATCTAGTGAGTTCAAAAAACTCACCAGCTTAAAAAGAGTGTCGGTATGGCTGGCTGGGATGAAGTAGACCCCTCCCGTGGGGCGGACGGGCGTTGCGGCCATCGATTTGATGATGTTTGCAACCATAACCCGAACCGCTTGAGCGGGGTAGGTCGTCCGATAGATGTTGAACAACCTCTCCGCCTCTTTTGCTAAGACTTCCGTTTCTTGGCTTGTTGCGGAGAAGGAAAAATGATTGATTTCCTTTTCCAGAAACATCGTGGCAGCAGCGGGATCGTACCAAAGGCGTTTTCCTTGCTGATCAACCTCTTCTACCACAATGTTCCTCTGGATCATTGTCTTGTCAGCATAAACTTCCCGAACAAGGAAGTTTCTTTGACCATTTTCGATTTTTTTGGAGCTTTCAACCTCCTTCGTGGCCCGCCGAAACGCGTCGCTCGGGCGGATTTCGTTCGGGAGGTACTTCTCCTCAAGACCGGCGTTAATAAGTTTTTGCCGGAGCGCTTCTCGGGAGACAGTGTGTTCTCCGATCGAATACCACGTCAAATAACCAATTACATCCGTTTCGGGGGTTTGAACCGCGGCTAGATTTTCCAGTTTCATTTTTCCACCCCCGCAATCTTATACGAGATACCCAAAAGCGAGAATAGACATTCGTTGGAACAGAACCAACTTTTCCCGATGCTTGGGTATTCGTACCCAGATAAAATTTCTTTGCCGCAATTCAAGCATTTGCCGATTACTTGAATAGCGACTGAATGCTTCTTGTCTTTCATTTTTTTTCTTCCTCCTTTTTTCTTTTTTTTAAAAATAAAAAAGGCGATCCCTGCTTTTAGCAGAAATCGCCATTTTTAACATAATTAGGGCCTGAACAATCAGGCCCGTTTTTAACAAAAGGTATGCGCATACCACCATTAAGGTGGCACTTTTTATTCCCTCTCCCTGTAGTGGAAGATGGAATTTACAACAAAACATGTGTTTTTTTCTTCCGGAGCGGAAGAAAAAGAAAAGATTATAATGCTTTGATTTAATTATATATTAGATGTTAAATTTAAGCAACTATTTTCTTATTATCGTTCCCTAAAAGAATAGGCGGGGTTTTCCGCAGAACGGTCTCATCGGTAATGATACATTTTGCCACGTCGCTTCTGGACGGGATCTCATACATCACATCCAGCATGATCCCTTCCAGAATGGAGCGTAAACCCCTTGCCCCCGTCTCCCGTTTAATCGCCTCTTGCGCGATTCTCTTGACGGCATCCGGGGTTACTTCCAGTTCTACGCCATCCATTTCCAAGAGTTTCTGATACTGCTTAATTAAAGCATTCTTCGGCTCTGTCAGAATACGGACCAAAGCCTCTTCGTCGAGAGGGGACAAGGTGGCGATTACAGGAAGTCTTCCGACGAATTCGGGGATTAAGCCGAATTTCAAGAGGTCTTCCGGCACAACGAGGGAGAGATACTCTCCTTTTTTCAGATCTTGGGAGTTTAGATCTGCGCCAAAGCCGATCACTTTCTTACCGATCCTGCGTTTGATGATGGTTTCCAGACCGTCAAATGCTCCCCCTACAATGAAGAGGATATTGGTGGTGTCGATCTGGATCATTTCTTCTAGCGGATGTTTTCTGCCTCCATACGGCGGAACGTTGGCAACGGTGCCTTCCAAGATCTTCAGTAATGCTTGCTGGACTCCCTCTCCCGATACGTCGCGGGTGATGGAAGGATTCTCCGATTTGCGGGCGATCTTATCGATTTCATCGATATAGATGATGCCGCGCTCCGCCTTTTCCACATCATAATCGGCGGCCTGGATCAGCTTGAGCAGGATATTCTCCACATCCTCCCCGACATACCCCGCCTCCGTCAGCGAGGTGGCGTCAGCAATGGCAAAGGGAACGTTCAAGAGTCTCGCTAAGGTCTGGGCGAGCAACGTCTTTCCGCTTCCCGTCGGCCCTAACAGCAGGATATTGCTCTTGGAGAGCTCCACATCGTCCTTCTTCGTCCCGGAATAGATCCTCTTATAGTGGTTATATACGGCAACGGAAAGTGTCTTTTTAGCCGTCTCCTGCCCGATTACATATTCATCGAGGAATTTACGAATCTCGGCGGGCTTCGGTACTTCCTTCAGATCTGCCTCATATTCCGATTCTAATTCCATTTCGATCGTTTCATTAAGAATTTCGATGCATTCATCGCAAACGTTTACACCAGGGCCCGCAACCATCTTTTTAACTTGATTTTGATCTTTGCCGCAAAAAGAACACGTTAAAATTTGTTTTTTGTTCATTTTACCATCTCCTTTTATAAAAAAATATTTTACATATGGATTGTATTAGAGTTAATTTTAAAAAAGCAAGTTTTACGAAAGAAAAAAAATGGCGGGAAAACCCGCTTTTTTTTAATCAATGCCTATGTTCTTTAATCTTTCTCGTGTTTTTGCTAATTGGACGAATTCCGCAAAGACCGCTTCTCCGTATTCTTCGTCAGAACCACGTTCGGAAAGATCAATTTTCTTCAATGTATCCTTTATCTCATCTAATGTAAACAGTGGTTCAGGAGCTTTATACAGTTCGTTCATCAAGAGCATCTCCCCTCTTTAATCCTCTTTTTTTTAATCCTCTTTTTTTTTAAAAAATAAGCTTAGGCGGAAGGAATTGGCGCATTAACAATAAAAGGGGTAAGCGCAACAAAAACGCATACCCCTTTTTGTCCTATACGTGCACTTTCTTATTTTCTTTAGAGGTTGTCTTAACTTCCAAAAAGGATTGGAAATCAATCTCCTCTGGGATTTTTTGTCTCTCTCTCATGCTTCTAATTATTTCGTGATCAATCGCCTCCTCAAGAGCGGCCATTAGGAAGAGATTTTCTTTCATCTTCCCGCAATTTTCACATTTGTACATGGGGATGTTGTTCACTTTAATAGAAACCTTTTCATCTGCAATTTCATAATCGAAGGTTTCTGTGTCTAAAACAACTTTCATTTTCCCGCCGCACAAACACTTTTCATCCGGTAACTCTTCCTTGTATTTTTCCGCAGCCATCCTTAAAAATTTAGCGACACTATTTCCTGCGTACAATGCGGCTTTTAATTTAATCATTCGATTCTCCTCCTTTGTTACACGGATCTCGGGTATAGTGAATTCTCTAGGATTATTCGATTTCGGGCGTCCTACTTTTGCCATCAATTTCTACCCCCTTTAATCATCTTAATCCTATTATACCCTAAATCCATGTTTTTTGCACGACAAAATTTTAAATATCGTCTTCTTCTTTCTGATTCTTACAAAAGCAAATCCGCTTCTGATAGTTATTCTCCCATTTATACTCCTTTGATCTTGGATCATAGACTGTAATAACATCCCAACATTTAATATCAGTAAATTTACATACCAAATGAATCGGTCGGAAAATCTTGGAACTTATCTTTAGATGGTATATAATGAGTAACGTGGTTTCTCCATCCTTCACGTTTCTCTCTATGCACCATCCATTTTTCAGAGCATCAACAATCTGATACTCTGAAAAAGCACGAAAAAACTCACGTCTTTTTGCATGTCTATAAAGATTTAACTTAGCACTTCCCTTCTGCATATATTTCCAAAACCGCTCTAACTCTCTTTGCCCAATTAGGGCTTGGGTTTGCTGGATTTTCTCGTGTTTTGCAGCTTTCAATCTGCATTTTTCCGGATTTTCGCAACCCATCTCTTAACCTCCCCTCAATAGGCGAAAACTCGTTTTTCCCGTTGTCTGTTATACGAGCCCTTACCTTTTTTATTTCGGACGACCTGCGTGACAGGCCTCCTTGTCCAAGCCTCTCTTGGAAGGTTCGGTTTCTTCGTCGATTTCGACATGATTCTCCTCCTTTCCCTATCTTTGTAGATAAGGAATTATTTTTTGGGGTGGAATTTCCAGTAGACGAGCCAAGAATTCTACATCCTCCGTCTCGGCTTCTTCCTCTTCCAATTGCATGAGGAAGTAGAGTTTCTCCACCGCACTCTCCTTATCCACCTTTCCCCAATCATACTTCCACCGGAAATGGCGGGCTGGGGCGGCGTTGGAGAGGATGCGCCTGAATTCTTCCACTCCTTTTGTCCGGATAAATTCGTCCGGGTCTCCTTCGGGAATGAGGGCTACTTTCACGTCGAATCCCAATTCCTCCAAAGTTTTCGACGTGTGATATGCCCCATATCTACCGGCGTCATCTCCGTCATAACAGATGATGACTTTCTTGGTGTAATCCCGGAGAAGATCGGCCATTTCAGGAGTTATTGATGTCCCCTGGGACGCAACCACGTTCGCGATCCCTGCCTGATAAACGGAAAGTGCGTCCATATATCCTTCCACCAGGACGACTTCTCCGTTCTCCATGATAGCCTCTTTTGCCTTGTTAAAGTTGAAGAGGCTCCTTCTCTTGTGAAACAACGGGGTATCCGGGGGAAGAAGGTATTTCGGCTTTCCTGTTCCCACACTTCTCCCGACAAAGGCAACAAGGCTGCCACCCACATCCTCAACAGGGAGCATGATCCGGTTATAGTACCTGTCTTGGTACATCCTCTCGTTTCTTACAAGGAGACCGATTTCGGTCATTTCGACCGGATCGTACCCCTTCTCAAGAAAATATTTTGTGAGAGCATCCCGTTGGCGCGGAGCGTAACCTATCATTCTGTCCCGAATCGTTTCTTCTCGCACCCCGCGTTCAAGAAGATATTGAAACGCCTTTTGTCCTCCGGGGGAGATCAAGATTCGATGGTAGAATAACGCGGCAAGAAGAAGAGCTTCAATCAAACGGATTTCCTTCTCGGGAGGAATCTCCATCCCAGCCCCCTCTTTGATCGCTCCGATCTTTTTTAGAAAGAAACCAACGTCACCCCCGTTTCCACATACGGGGCAATAAAAGACCTGCCCCTGCCTGTCAACCTCTAACGTCGGCTCTTTACTAATGTGAAACGGGCACAGTCCCTGATAGACGTGCCCGTTTTTCCTCCGAAGGGGGATATATCGGCTGATAATGTCTACGATCTCCATGGGAAGCCCTCCTTCATTTTTTCAAACGTGAGCGCCTCCAGCAGGCGTTTGTTGCCAGAGGCGCTCATTAGAAGACTCGCGATCACCGCCTCTTTTGTGAGGCGGTCTTTTTCGATGAGCCTTTTGAGAAATTTTTCTTTCGGGCTCATTTTTTCCCTCCTTTTTTTAAGGCATCCGCAAAGCAATTTTCTTTGGGGTGCCATAATCTATTTTTTTGAAGAAACGAGCGAACCGGAATTTCTTCCAGTTGTTTATATTTGTTAATATTAGGAAATAGCTGGAAGTTAGACCTCTGAAGTCTATTTTCCATTCGCCCATTTCGACATCAACCGTCTTCCTTTTTGCGAGTACCGTCAAGGTGACGGTATACGCAAAAACTTTTTTATCCGGATATTTCCGCGATAGTTTCTCTATCGCCTCTTTTGTGAACCTCAACACCTTCCCCTTATCCGCGTAATAGAATATGAAAATGGGGTTATGCTGGAGTTCGATACCGTCTTTCGTAACGACATACGTAAAGTAGCGATTCAGACGGCCACCTCGAATCTTATTGATGGCCTCTAAAACGCCAAAGAACACAAGAGGCCCCAAAATTCCAAAAGTGTATGTTGAAAACGCAATAACGTACACTAAAACGACCAAAAGGAAAAAAGCCGTAATTTTTGATAAAATCTTTTTCATTTTTTTACCCTCCTTTTTTTTGAAAATGAAAAGCCATCTCCTAAAACAGAATTAAATGGGATGGCTTTTGATTTTGTCTAATTTTTTATTTTTTTATTATGGTTTTACATATGTCCCAATTCTTTTAAACTCGTGAATCCAATCTCCCCGACGATGATATGGTCGAGGACATTGATATTCAGGATCTCGCCGCCTTTAACGATTCTTTTGGTGAGTTCGACATCCTCTTTACTCGGCGACGGGTCACCGCTGGGGTGATTGTGAAACAAAATAATACCTGTCGCGTTGTTCAAGAGAGCCGAAACGAATACTGATCGCGGATCGATCAGAGTATAATTAATCGCCCCGACCGAAACAACATGGACTCCCGTGACTTTGTTTCTAACGTTCAGCGACAGAAATCCAAATTTTTCTACTGGCGACTCATGAAGGTGCAAAACCTTTCGGATCAATCCTTCCGCACTAACAGGGTTGTCTATCACCTTCTCGACATCATACAGCCCGCTGGCTTCCCTTATCAGGCGGACCGAAAAAATATTGATTCTGGTGGACATTTTTAAGCCTCCTTTTTTGTTTTTAAAAATAAAAAAAACCATTCCTCTTAAAACAAAATGCGTTTTAAAAGAAATGGCTTTGTTTTTTAACAATAATAAACTTTTGTTTCTCTTCTCTCCGTGGTGAGAGAAGAAAAGAATTAGAACATTATCCTCTCCCTGTAGTGGGAGAAGAAGAATAGAAAGAAATCTACGTTATAAATTTACCATACAGAGTGTATGTTGTCAATCGCTAAGTGATGCCCTTCCCTCAATAAATTAAGAGGGATTGCTGCCCCACGCGCTCCCCTGTTTTTTTCTAAAAGCGTATATATATTCTGTTATGTGTACAAAAAAAAATACCTGGAGCGATAGGCTATGGGCTGTTTTTTTTGATAAAATATAACTATAAAACAAAAGAAGGTGACAGGGATGAAGAAACAAATTATAAAACGGTTCGATGAAGAACTTAGCTTGTTGAAAGATGGATGGTTTGACGGCGAGGGAAAAGCGTTAGATAAAAACGGAGTCAAGTGGTTCACTGATCTTTTCAAAAGTTTTTATCCCGAGGAACTCCCGATGCCGTATGTCTTCCCCACCATTGACGGCGGTATTCGACTTGAGTGGTCCATCGGTCCGCATGAAGTCTCTTTAGAATCAAATCTTAAAACTAAAAACGGATACTGGCATGTTTTGAATGTCGAAAACGAACAAGTGGAAGAACGTGAACTTTCTCTTGACCGGAAAAAAGATTGGGATTTTATCTCTGAACGTATTGAGAGTTTTATTACAACCTATCGAAAAAAAGGTTAGTCCAGAATATGGACTAACCTCCTTCTATCGCCTTTCGGCATCACCGCAAAATTGAGCGCCTATATTCATGCCTACACTCAAAAAAGAATAGTGCTCAACCCCTTTGGGAATCAAAGCTCTGTATTACATTATCACACACAATTTTTAAAAAATCAAGAGGAGGACAAAAATGGCTATTATCAATATCGAAAAATTGGCGAACGAGAACGGTTTGGAACAGGATCGGAGATTTCGATCCTGGGCCAGACTGATACGGAACAAGGATGACTTGGACCTTTCCAGGGAAGGGGGGAACGCCATCCTGAGCGATTTTGTTAACTTTAACAAAACGATCGCCGTAGAACCTGGACAGTTTCTTCTCATCGCAGTGGAAACGGGTTCCGTGAAATACCACAGCTATAGCTACAGATTCTTTAGAGTTGCCGAAGATAATACGGTTCAAAAAATCTCAAAACCGGAACGCCTTGCTTTCTTCGAATCCCGAAAGGACGAGATTAGCGAAGAGTACCTGGCTAAAGCCGAAAACAGCATTCCGTTCGCATGGGCTTTGTATTCCTACTTACTCTTTACGGAAGAAAAGCCGATCAGCCCTCTTGCGAAATTTAGCGATGAGGAACTGATTGAAGAACTAAAAAAGCGCAATTATATCGTGGAACGGAGGGACTAAGATGGAGAAATTTTTTGTGGGTCAACAAGTCCCAACAAAATGGGGTATTCCACAGCAATACTCGGGCGGACATCTGGAGGCTACCCCGGATGGTTTTTTCATTGTTCTTGGTCTCCCGCGCATGGAAAAAGAAGAGAAAGAATACCTCCGGACCGGAAAGATCGCTGTGCGGATAATTGAAGAAGATGGAATGCTTCTTACGCTTATCCGATTCGGATCATCTTCTTTAATCTTCGAGTTGCCGTTTGATCCGACTCGATACAGAGATAATCGGGTGGCAAAGCTGAAAGGAACCGTAAATACGGTTCAGATCTTCGGTTTGGATACTGATACAGTTCCGGCAACGATCCAAGTCCTCCGATTCGTCTCAATTCCACGGAAACTCCTGGATCGATGGTATGGTAGCTGGGATCGTGCTGCTTTGATGGAAGGATTCTCAGCACGTTATTCGGAATGGCTGAAATATTTGTTCACGTATACCACGCTCCAGCTATGGGGGCAAGCGGTTCATATCGGTAATCTCGGGGAGATTTGAAACCGAAAGCTATGTAAAGCGTACATATGTTCTGTTTTGTGGGCAAAAAAATACCCGGAGCGTTAAGCTCCGGGTGGTTAAAGATAGGAGTGTTTGGTTATTTATTAATAATAATTATCTCACTCCCATCTTTTCTTTTAAATTTGACCCTTGGATAAGTCGCACCGTCGTGGTACGACCAATCCATACCGGAGTCAAGGACTTCAGCGGAAGCAAACACCTCCCAGCCTTCAGGCATCTTATACAAGACGCCCTCCTCCGTTTCGATCCATTGGATGGTCCCGGTGTCCTCCTCATATGTCGAAACAACCCAATGGCTAAAGTGCAGTCTTACCCGGACTTGAACATATTGGGCATCAACGCTCCAGTATAGATCAAGTACGGCAATTGTTCGCTTTCGCCATACTTTTTCTTCCTCAATTACTTCTTCAAGATATAGTTCTCTAATTTTCTTTCTCTCTTCAACAATAATTTCCTTATCTACCTCCTCCTCCATTTCTTTAGAGAAGAGATAAAACGCCTCTCTAGCCCGAATTCCCTCCTCTTCAAGCAAAGACAACTTCTGGAATACTTCTTCGCAAGAATACACTACCCCGTTCTGGAAGAGGTCAGCGATCTTTTTAAATTTCTCGTACATTTTATTCCTCCTTTAATTCTTTTTTTTAAGAGCGGCAAGAGAGATTTCGATTTCCTTCAGCTTCTCTTCCAATCTCTTTTTCTCTTTCTCTAATCTCTTTTTCTCTTTCTCTAATTCTTGAATCCTTCCTTCAATCTCTAATTCTTGACTCCTTCCTTCAATCCCAACATACTTTTTGGAGGCTTCGATCGCCTCTTCCGCGTTAGGATATTGCTCGATGACGATTTTTTCGTCATTTATTTCAACAACAACTCCATACCAACGGGTGGCAGAACGATTGCCGCCCCCGGTATAATAATCCGCCCCAAATTCTACAGGAACACCCACTTTAATCCCGTCTACGAAGTAGAAATAGTTCCCGTGTGCCGGCTCCATAAAGAGACGCGCCAACCCGCCTGGAGCCTTTGGATCTTTCCGGATGATCGCCATCCAATTGCGGCCCCTACGGTGAGATTCGTAGACAGGGACGTTCAGCATAGCTCCTTGTTCTAAACGGCTTTCAAATTTTCGCATACGCTCTTCCATTATATCGTCACCTCAAAAAAAAGGGGGCATTTCGCCCCCTGATTTATTTTGCGTACAGCATATCTCCATTCGGCAGGTTATAAGCCCACCTACCCGAAACAGGAAGCCGGATCATCCCAGGGATTTCTTCCGGGTATGTCCAGGTCTCCCAGTTTCCTTGAAGCTGCCGCACGAAAGCAACCAAGGCTTGTTTTGGAGGAAGCGTATAAGTCGCTTCCTCAATGATTTCTCCATCGGAGCAAAGGCGGAAAATCGTCGATACCGCCTCACCCAACTCCTTTTTCTTTACGGAGAGATCAGCAAGCGCGTTTTCGACTTCCTTTACCCTCTCTAGTAGAATTTTTTTTTCGTTCTCCAGCACCTTTACCCTTTCCAGTAAAACTTTTTTTTCGTTCTCCAGCATGTTGATTCTTTCATCTAACTCACTTATCAACTCACTTACCCCCTTTGTTTCCGAGACCGAGATTCAAATCTCAACGTCTCTTTTTTCTTGCCATAATGGGAGAGAACATCTTCTCCCCAACCAAGTTTTTTTAGGCTGGAGGCGGGGATGGTAAGATATTCCCACGGGTTCTCCCCTTCGATGGCGATGTCCTTCGCCATTTCTTTTAATTTTTCGGGGGTAAATTCCCATGAGACGGATGGGTAAAAATCCCATACTTTGTCTCCTGCTTCAATTGGGCTCACCTGTTTGACGAAGAGTTTCAGCTGCTCCTTTTTTGCTTTTAGAACAGCCTCCAATCGTTCAATTTCTTCAGCGATTTTGATCGCCTCTGCGTGGCCAGGAACTGGTACGACCGCCATGTAAATTCCTCCTTTTTTTAGTGGAATTTTTGGTAGCATTCCAAAACAAATGGGCAAAACTTGCACAAGGCCGAAGGTTTCGGCGGAAAAAATGAATCCCTTTCATCGGGAAATATTTCCGCAAGGAAAACCTTGTCTTCGATTTCTTTTGCAAGTTTGAGCGCCCATTGTCTGGATGGTTCAATGGTTTCTTCGGTGAACAGGGCATAGGGGTTCGGATTTCTTTGCTGGAACCGTAAGAAGTAAAGATACCCGATCACCGATGAAACCTTTTTCATTTTCATCAGCGCCCATGCGTAAAGGGGTAACTGATGATTTTTTAGTGCGTCGTAAGGTCTTCGGTTCGTTTTCCAATCAACAATGACCGGAACACCCGCCGGTCCGGTATAATAGTACAGGTCGGTGAATCCTTGGAGCACCGGACTATTCGGCGAATCTTCGAGAGGAAGTTCAAAATGGGTTTCCACTTTTCCCATCCCCTCTCTGACAGGAGCCCTTTCGACGAACCATTGAACCTCTTGTACCGATACTTCAGGGTGAAATTCCGACTCCGCCAGTCCTTGGATGATGGCAACGTCTTTCTCTTCCCCCTGGATGATGAGCTCAATCGCCTTATGAACCGCCTTTCCCAAAGCCAGGGGTTTGGTCACCGGCTCCTCTCTTCCCTCCACATATTTGAGGTAAAAACGGAAAGGGCAGGTTTCGTAAAGTTTGAGGCGAGAGTAGGAGAAGATCATTTTTCTTCTCCATCCTCGGCAGGGGAAGATTTATTCTCTTTAGAGAAGTAATCTTCCATTTCACACCAAAGACAAAGCCCCTTGCGGATATCCAGGTCTCCGTTTAGAGACCCATAATATCCGCCCGTTGCGACACCATAAGAGGTGCCGCAACGTTCGCAAATAAGATTTACAAACAGACGTGTCACGAAACCCACCTTCTTCCGTCAGCCAGGAATTCCTCTTGGTCAAGGAGCATATCGATGTATTCATCTGATTCTTGATATTCTAGCTCCTTGTATCCGTATTCTTCCAATTTTTTCGAGACTTCCTTTACGTCAGCCTGAATTTTTTGCTCAATTTTCTTTAAGAAGATGCTGACGAAAGGGTAGTCATCTTGATACAAACGATCCGAATCAACCACCACTTCCATCGTATTGTAGTGGTTATAATAACTCCCAATGCGGTTTATTCGGATCTCAACTCCAGATGCTTTAGAAATTCTTTCCCAACGGCGAAATTCTTTTTCTGTCAATAGCCGTTTAAGGAGTTTATCTGGGTCGTTTAGTTTGCCATAAAACGCAACCCCATCCCCTTGGCTGTGGGAAAGCCTCCAATATACCTCAACGCCCCCGTATCCGAGATCGTTGAGAACTTCTTCCATATATTCAGTAATGATTTGGGGTTCGTAATTTAACCCCCATTCCCTATATAGATTCCTTGCCCTATTTTTCGCTTTTTCTGATAGTTCCTCATAGCGAAAGATTTTTACTTCAATTTTTACTTCAATGGTTCTCATTTTTTTTAACCTCCTTCTTTTTTTGACGTTCTCCCCAGCCGTAAAGACCGGGGAGAACGGCGAATTGTTTTAATTGGGACGCGTTTTATCTACAACTTAAAACGGTAGATCATCATCGCTAATCGCAAGCGACTCGCCCGCTAACGGGTCTGAAGTATTTTCTCGGGCGGAAACAGTATTCCCGTTATTTTGTTTGGGCTGGAGGAAGCGGACATTATCCGCTACAACCTCTGTAACATAAACACGGCGGCCTTCCTGATTGTCGTAGTGCCGTGTCTGGATACGGCCCTCAACGGCGGTTAGATGTCCTTTCTTGAGGTAATTGGCGCACACTTCCGCCAACTGTCTCCATGTTAGAATTTGGATAAAATCTGCTTCCCTTTCCCCTTGAGAGTTCGTAAAGTTCCGCTCCACCGCCAAGGTGAACCGGGTCACGGCCACCCCAGACGGGGTGTAACTAAGTTCCGGGTCTTTCGTCAGACGCCCGATTAAAACAACATGATTCAGCATTTTAATCTCCTTTCTTTTTCAGCCGGGCTTATCCCGCCCGGCGGGGAGTTTTAAAAGAGTTCAAAACGGGTTTCAAAATTGAAATTCCCGTTTCGCGCTCTCTTTTTTTGATCAGTAAAATTGCTTTTTCTTTCTCGCTGGAACGGATTCCAAATTCAAGGAGTTTCTTGGCTTGCTCGATTTCTTTCCGAACAAACTCGTTCCATTCTTTCCGGACAAGATTTTTTGCTCTCGCCGCAAACTCCCTGTCCCGTTCTTCCAATGCGATCCAATCCGGCCTTCGGCTGTAACCTAAAAGCCTGTATTGCCTCGTTGTGAGTGTTTCCGCCTCGTGCTTTCTGGAAACCTTCCGACCGCCGTAGTGCCGTTTGACGACTTCGGCTTCGGGGATGCCTTCTAAAAGTGAGACGAAGCGGAACACCCCGCCCGATTCCCCACAAAACCAACACTTGAACACCTGGGCTTCGGTGTTCAAGGAGAGATAATACCTTTTTTGTTTGTGAGGTTTAGAATCCTCATGGCAGAAAGGACATTTCGCGAGTGTTTCCTTTCTGCCGTAAGTTTTTGGATCAATAATGATCCCGTGTTGTTCCGCAATTTCAAGTATAGAAGGGAGCATTTTTATGCCCCCTTCACGTCTTGAAGCACGTTAAAACCGTTCTCCTCCCGGTAAACCATTTTGAAAGGCTTATCCCGGGGGATCTTTTTTACTTTCTCCTCATCACGTGAGACAAGGAGCAATTCTTCTCCCGTTGAGACGTTCCTTACATTTAAAATAAAGTAAGGAACCCCCTTGGGTGTTTTCTTTCCCTCCTCTTTTACAAGAAGATACATCTCCTCTTGAGATGAAGCGGATTCCGCCGGAGTAACCTCACTTTCTTCCGATTCCGTTTCGTTCGCCAAAACGGATTCCAGGATGTATGTCAATTCTCCCTTTCCGTTTGTAACCGTCCGGTATTTCATGCGGAACGGTTTATCGGCGGGGATCTTTTTCGCCTCATCCATTGACTCCCCTTGAGGAGCGAAGAGAACGAGTTTTTCCCCGGTCGTCTGATTGACGACCGTAATAAACAGGTATTTTACTCCGTTACCCTTTTCTTTCTCCTCCATCCCGAGGAGCTTAAACTCATTGACTTTATCTCCTTCAGCCTCTTTCGAAGCAGACTCTTCAATCGAAGAAGTCTCTTCAGAAGAAGAAGCCGCTTCTGCTGTTTCCTCGATGGTAAGCGGGCTGGAGTCAGGGACACTATCCGCATTATTCAAAACGACTTCTGTATGCTTCGGAGTATCCTCTTCACCCATTTCTTCCGGAATATAAAATCCGGAAAGAATTGGGAATTGACGACGCAAGGCAAAGGTTTCTGCCACCTTTTGAATCATGACAGCCGGATATTGCTGCCATGTTTGGGAGGATGCGTTTGCCTTGAAATATTCGTCGAATTCGACGAATACGACAACAGGATCAAAGCGCTTGTGTTTCAACACGGCATAAGAGCCGATAATTTTTCCACGCTTAGATCCGAACTTGTGATGAACCAACGCCTTAGTTGGTTCAATCTCTAGATCATCCCCCTCCCTTGCTACGGAGGAGATTGGCGGCCCCACGTAGTCAGGTGACATAGTGGCCGCTTTTAACATGGCATCCCTCGTGACAATAAACTTGACTTGAGGTTTGCCCGTTTTTTTGGAGACGTATTTCGAAAAAACCACATCTCCTTCGATAGGATTCAGACCTGAGATTTCACAACGCTCGATGAAAAGCTCCGATTCTTCCTTCGTTCCCCCTTGAGGGAGCACAAAGAATTTCCAGATAAGCTCTTTTTGCTTATCCGAAAACTGGATCTTTTTTTCCATCTTTCTTCCTCCTTTTTGATTTATTTAAAAGCCTTCACCCAATGAAAAAGGGTATAGGCTTATAAACAAAAAAAAGCGATCCCTGCATTTAGCAGAAATCGCCATTTTTAACAAATTAAAGGCCTGGTTTTACAGGCCTGTTTTTTTACAAAAAAATATGCGCATACCTTCTCTTTCGAGAAGATTTTTGTTTTCCTTCTCCCTGTAATGGAAGATGGAAAAATCATACTACCTTCTCCTCCCCGAATGGGAGAAGAAGAGTTTGAGTCCAAATCACTGTAGTATTATTATAACCTTCTCTATTTTTTATTGCAAGAGGAGCGAATAAGATATTCCGTGTTTATTTTTAATTTTGCGCTCATATGTTCTGTTAAATGCTAAAAAAAATGCCGGGGTGATTTCCGGCCTCAGCCATAAATATTTTTGTAGTGATATGCCTCTAAAAAGAACGGCGGAAGGTTACGCGCCATGACCATAATTTTTCCTTCCGGTATCATTCTCGCTTCAGCCGCCGTTAAAAGTTCAACACGCGTATCTTTCCTTGTGGTGCTGTAGCCTGATATTCTTGACGCATACTCGGCGGTTTCCCCGGAACTTCCCGGATAATATATCTTTGTCTTGAGGTTGTTAATAATATCCTTCTGTTCGTGCTCGCTGTATTCCCTCGATAGTTGTTCTATACCCTGAAGTGCAACACATAAGGATATCTTCCTGGATCTTAACGTTGCAGCCATTTGTGCGAACCCCGGTATTTTACCAATGTTCGGAAACTCATCAAGTAGGAAGAAGATCGGGTTCCCGTCTATATCTGCAATGTGCTCGATGGATTGCCAGAAAAATGTTGCCATGAGCGGTTTTAGAATATGCGCCTTTCGTTCCGGTATCCTTACAAAAATGACTGTCGATTTCGTTCGGATTGATTTAAAAGAGATTGTGTTCTCTTTCTTAGCAATCTCGCTTACATCTGGTCGCGCGAATATTTGTACTGAAGATGTGAGAACTGTACGGATAGAGCCTGCCGTTTCAGGGGATTCGAGTGATTGTGTGTAGGTGAGATAACGGTCTAATGCGGTTCCGCCGATGTATTCGATGATCTCTTTCTTTGCTTCTTCCGGTAGATAAGTGACAAAGTTTGCCGCTTCGTCTATCGTTCCAAGTCCTCCTTCACTTAGAAATCTGCGAAGGTATCTCGCCGTTTCTTTACCTCCACCTTTTTCTTTGAGGCCATTGGTTATATGTCTTATCATCTTCACCATTTCATCATTCGAAAACCTTGATAGCGCTTTGGTCGCGTATAACGAGGCTTCCCAAAGAGGTTTGGCAAAGTTTATCCATTGGGTATCCCCCCCTCTACCTTCAGGGTCATAACCGTTTTTAAGCACGATATCCGCGATGTCTGCGATCTCTGCTTCCGATTCGATCAGTCTCAAAGGGTCATAGCCGGAAGATATTTCGGGCTGGAAGGGGGAGAAGGTGTAGGTTTCCCATCCTTCTTTTCGCAGTTTTTCTGCTGTGAGTGATTCAAGCTCCCCCTTCGGATCGGTCACGATAACAGATGTATTTTTTGGCAAAGATAAAAGATTTGGGATAAAAAATGTACTGCTTTTCCCCGATCCGGTCGGCCCGATGATCGCGATATGCTCAAAGCTGTATCTGGCCGATAGTCTCACAGGTTCTAACCCTCTCATTTTCTTCTTGCCGCCAATGATCACTCCATCGTTTCCGAGAAGTGTTTTTGCTTCATCCAAGCTGCCCCATTCGCTTGTTCCCGCCGATGACGCTGTTCTATTCTTGATCCAAAGGTCTCGCCGCCATCTTTTGTACGTCGGATAGAAATGCTTTATTACGTTTCTTACGCCTATGGCTATAAGTAGTAAAATGATGACCCCTACACCAAGAATGATTCCATCTCCATTTTGAAGCTTTCCCACGCCTGTTATGGTTCCGATGAATCGAAAAATAAGTTTAAACCCGGCAGTCAGAATACCATCATTTGTTTTCGTGAACAGCTGAAGCAGGATGCCATATATCAGGCTTTGGATGAGAAGATAGATGATAATCGCTAAAATAACGGCTATTGCGATTAACTTTTTCTTTGGATTCTTCTCCATTTAATCTCCTCCTTTTACCGTCTCTTAAAAAAAAGAAACCCCGTTTACGAAATGGGGTTTCTTAATTTGAAAGTGATTTTGTTATTAACTTTTTTCGTCTCTTCTTTTGTCTCTTCAATTTTTTGCGTCAATCCCGTGCTTACAGTTTCTTGTGGCTTTCCTCCTTCTAATTCCGCAAGCAACCGTTCTATCTCTGGCGTGATTTTTGATCTTTTCATCGAATCACGCGGCGCCCGTTTAGGAATAGGCGCCGCTTCCTCCTTTCTTTGTTAGATTTTTGCCTTTGTACCCGCTTTTCCCGCTGAAACACCAATTCGTTCGAGGTTATCTAATTCTTTTTCCAAATCATTGAGTGATCTTTCTTCTTTTTCGCTATCTTGATATTTCTTACGTTGTTGAAACGCGTGGAGAAGAATGTGTTGTTTATCTTCCTCAAAATCTTCTAGATATTTATAAATATTTATCTTAGCGGGCTCAAGCCATATCGATTTCTGTGTCTCGTGTGATATTTTATAGAACCCGCTATCACTTAATTTACCTGCCCTATAAACCTTTCCCTCGATATTTTTCATTACTTTTTTCTTGCTACCATAACCCATGTACTTGTACTCCCAGTTCCACGAAAGTAATGTTTTCTCACTATCATCTTCTTCTGCGAAAGTATAATATCCGTATTCCGCTGCATAACGCGATTGAAACGCATTTTGTCGCACGTATATTAATCCTTCGTTTTCTGCAATTGCATTAAATATATTTTCGATTGCTCTATCGTAATATTCGGGCATGATTGACATTTTTATCCTGGATTTATTTGACACTACAGATATACCATATGAAAACGCTACTCCTACTTTTAAACCGTCTTTACTTACCTCATAGGAATTACGCCGACCCCAAAGGTGCTTTGTCCAACTTGGCTGTTCGATTTGTGGCCTTTCCTTTTTTCCGGTGTGCATTTCCTCCATCTCTTTTGTCGTTTTCTCAAAAATTTTTTTTAAACGCTTAATTTCCCTTTTTACATCATTATAAGTTCCCTTTGTTATGAATTCTTCATCGACAAATAATCGCACATCCCCACCTTCCAGAGGCATCGAGATTGAATATCTATCTTTTATTTTAGCCGTTATTCCGTATTTATGGCCTTCTTGAACCATTTCCTCTGCAACCGGGAATTTTTTTAAATCAATAAAATGGCCAAATAACTTAATTTCATTTTCCTGACTTTTTTCCTGCATATATCTCTCTCTTATTTTTCTCAAAACACGTTCCTTTTCTCGCTCTGTCGTAAACGGAGAAGTAAGAACCCCCATATATTCCCGTTCATCCATTTTTTATTCTTCCTTTCCCTTTTTATCCCTTTTTGTCCCTTTTTATAATTTTAATCCCTTCCCTGTTTTTTCTTCCGAAACATCGATTCTCTCCAGATTATCTAATTCTTTGCCCAATTCGCCTATCTGTTCTCCCTCTTGCGAGTTTGTTATTTGAACCTTCGGCGCAGGAGGGAGGAAGTAATATGGTGAGCGGCAGTGATAATCGGTGGCCTTCTCTTTTGCAGCCTCGATAGCATTGTTTAAGTATGATGGAGGTTCCACATCCCATTCGCCGTACTTAAATTGATGTATTGCTTCCATTTCCGCAAAGGTGGCTGGGTGGCCGTACTCAACATAGTGCGAGTATGATCCCAAAAAGCTCTTGACCGCTTGGTAAGTATCCGGCAAAAGCCCTTCTTCTCCATAGTCATATATTGCTTTTTTTATTACCTCCTCCTTGGGGAGAAGGTTTTCGGCTGTTTCAACCAGCTTTTTGGTGCGCTCTTCCCCCTCCCAGACATTTTTTATTCGCCACACAGTGATCGAAAAGTCTCTTCTGTGATGGCTGGCGTCGATTACAATGTCACCTTGTTCAACAGCAAAAAGTGCGTGTTCGCGGCAAGCCAGGTCACCGCGATTTCGAATGTATACGGCTCTTTTCTTGGAACCGTCCGCATTGCATACTATTCTGGAACTCCCCGTATTTGTATAACCGCCGCCGGATTCCCAAATGGCAGGAAGCCCCTTATTTGTAGTGTCAAGTTTTACCTTTTTTACTTCCATTAACATCCCACTCCTTTCGCGTTATATCTTTAATCCTTTTCTTGGCTTTTCTTCTGCAACATCGATCTTTTCCAGATTGTCCAATTCTTTTTCCAATTCGCCCACCGGCTTTGCTTCTTTCACAATATCCTCAGGTATTACCTCTCCAAGTTTTACCGATTGCGAGTGCGTCATTGCAACCGTTGCTCCAGTGCCTGGTTGATAAAGTGCTACCGCTTTTGTAGTCCCATGATATGCCATTGTTGCCGATGCCGCCAGCCAATTCGGCATTCTCCCGGATAGTATGACTTTCGATCCCATTGGCAATTCCGGCGGAAAAGCATTATCTAAGTCCTTGGGGTTTAGCGGCTCGGATGGATCGTTTTGTTCAACCTGCACGATATGCCAATCTTTATTCTTTAGCACTGTCCATTTGAGATTTTCTCCACCCCCCATTCCACTCGGTTTTTTCATCCCGATTGGAACGTATCCGTCCGGTGAGTTTACCGATACCGAATTCGGGTGTAGTTCGTGCGTGATAGAAGCCACAAGCCACGCAGGTGCCGCTCCATTGATTTTTATGTGCATTCCTTCCGGAACAGGCTTGTTATGCATGATCTGTGATAATTTAACGAGATCTTCTCCCGTCCATACGATTTGCTCCACTTCTTTTCCGTTTGGTAACGTCCTTTTTATAGGTTTTTTCCCCAATTCATCCGCCAGCTTTGAGATTTCCAAAACATTTTCCATTTTTTTGTCCTCCTTTAACTCATTTTCTTTTAATTTAGATTCTGGATTTATCGCCTTAAAGAATGCAACTGCGGATGCAAGAGCCTTGTCTGCGGGATTGAATTGGTCTAACCCATTTAATCCTGAGTATTTAATTCGGTTGATATGCGGGTCGATCCCATTTTGGCGCAAGATAACTGATACACTGTTAAGTGAGATAGGGTGTGGTTTATACTGTTTGCGGTTTTCCGGATCGTCCTGTATTACCTGATCAAATAACCTTTCTACGTCAATAATTCCCTTGTCTACTACATGGATCGAATTTTTCATATGCTTCATATAAAATTTCCAGAAATCGTCTCTCATCTCCCTTCTTGTTTTGTATTCCCTTAATTCTCCTAAAACCGGTAAGACTGTTTCTCTTACTCTTCTGTTTTCTATTTGATCTTTTTCGGCGATTCCGGCAAAACGATCTATTTCTTCGCCTTCTTCGTTTAATACAACGGCTCCAACCGCATAAACCTCACCATAAGGCCCGTCTGATTCAACATTAAATGAAAGTATCTTTGCCATTTATATTCCTCCCTATTTTTTCGTTTACTTTTTGCGGTTTCCCGCGATCCCCCTTTCGGGGGATTTCGTCCGGTGACCAGCCGGACTCGTCAGGCGGGTTGGACTTTATAATGGGAAGCGGAGCGGTATGACGTGGTGACATCTGCCCTGTGCCATAGAGTATCTACTTATCCGGTTGTCGAAGTGTTCAACCGACCGGTTTCCCACATTGGATTGGAGAAGTTTCATGATTTCTCCACTAATGCTGGGTTTAAGTTTCCCTATGAGTAGTTTCCTTTCCTTGTTTTACCTCCCCCTTAAATATTTTTCATTATTGCATATGCTTCCATTTTTTCGTTCCAGATTCGCTTGTTTTTCCTCGCTGGAACGGGGAAGCCGAGATCCTTAAGATGAAGCCACGCGTTTCTATTGCGGTCATCTTTTTTTGTTTTTATCCATCCTGTCGGTGTCCCAATCCATACATTTATTACCTTGTCGAATTTGGCTACCACAAGCCCACCCTCATCTTTTCTTACAAAGTTAATAGAATCAGTAGGGGGCTGAGGCAAATGCCGGATGAGTCTTCTTTTTTTAATACGGTCATATCGCGCCCATCTTTTAGGAAGCGTAATTCTGTATGCTGTTTCTTTATCATCTTTTTTTATGACCAAGTACGGGTTGCTTCCGTAGGCCACTTTTTTTGCTATTTTTCTTGCCGCGAATACATAAATGTGTTTTCTAAATCTCCATGTGTACCAAGACACAAAAAGGTACGTCGTTTCTGCTTTATCCCAGTAAGATCTCGCCACATGCCCGCCGTCGCCTTCCGCATATCCAAAAGGGGTTCCGGTAATTTCGCGAACAAGTCTTTCAATCTTTTCATTCGGAAATAGCCGAGCTCTCGCTCCTTTTTCCGCTTCATCCACGGCGGAAATAATAATTTTCTTTGTTTCTTCTTCCGTATAAAAATTAAAACGTTTCTCAACTACCATTTTTTCTTCCTCCTTTTTTTTGCTTTTTTTGTTTTTTTTTAAAAAATAAAAAAGGCGATCCCCGCTTTTAGCAGAAATCGCTCTTTTAAACACAATAAGGGTCTGAAAAAAACAGACCCGTTTAACAAAAGCTATGCGCATACCACCATTGATGGTACTTCGGTGGTACTTACTTTGTTCCCCTCTTCCTGTAGTGGAAGATGAGACTCAATACCTTATCCGTTTCGCTCCGAATGAGCGAAACTAATAAATTACAGATTATAATTTAATTTTATCCTATCCATTGATCTTGTCAAGCTTCTTTAGCCCGTTTTAGGTATCTTTCGTGGAAATATGCCTGGCATTTCGAACAATATTTGGGACTGGTTTTATTTTTATGTGAAGATACCGGATAATCCATCGGTCTTCCGCATTGAGGACACAAATCTTTTTTTGCCCTTTCTTTCGCATATTTTCTCCGTTTTTCCCGATCCCTGCATTTGGGCGAGCAGTACAAATGCCTGGGATGTTTGGGCACAAATTTGGTCGTGCAATCCGAAGCCATGCACAGGCGTTTTTCCATCCTGTCCAGCCCCCTTAATCCCTTAACTTTCCAGCAATATTCATTAATATTATCGGTATATTGATGTTACGCTCAAAAAAGATCGGCTTTCCTTCTCCTATCGCATATGCTTTTGCTTCCCACATGGCGATATGGGACACAAACCGGGTCAGGATCACCAATATATCGCTTTCGTTCAGCACCCGATAGAAATCCTCGTCGTTTTCCTCTCCGTTATGGGTGAGTATACTAAAGGGATACTGGAGCTCTCTTGCCTGCCTCCCCCGTTCTCCACCGATGATCCCAATTATTTTCCCGGCGAGCGCAGAAAGGTCAATTGCCTCCGTTTGTTCGATTTCAATTCCTGCATCTTGTGCTTCTTTTATCTCCGGTTCCTCGTCTTTTTCGTCCAATGGTCGTGATTTCAATTCCTCTATTAGCTCACGTATAAAACTTTTAAGCTCCTGTATCTTCCGGATGTCCCTTGGATCTCTTTCGTAGATCTTTTCCCCACTTTCCTCCAAAAGGCGTATCTTCTCATATGCCCGGTTTAGTTTTTCATCTCTTTCTTTAATTTGGATTTTAAGCTCTTCTATAGAGTGGACGTATCTTGTGATCTTTTCTTTCAGCCTTTCGTTTTCCTCGGTCAATTGATGAATCCTTTGAAAAAGGAATTCGTTATCTCCCTTTCCCTTTCTGATTACCTTTCCAATCCATTTTGTGCGTAGGGGTTCCAAAGCTTCATCCAGAGGTAAATGAAGGACAAAAAAGCGGGTGCGTAGTTCTCCGATCTTTTGTATATCTATTTCCGGCACCCAAGCTAGCGGTCCAAGATCAAGCAGGTGATCATAGACGATCTCCCGATTAGCCGCCTTTAGAAATGCCTTTTGTTTGTTTGGTTCCGTTATCCTGATTATTACCTGTTTTCTCAGTTTGCCCTCGGTTTGTTCCTTATCTACAGGTTCGCCAACCGCTATTAGCCCCTGGATGAGTTCATCTTTTTTCAGTTCCTGGATAATTTTGCTGAAGTGTTCCACTCCATAGGAGAGAAATTCTTCCCAGAATTCCTCCTCATGTTCACGGAAGATTTCATGCCTTTTCCTATGGCCTTCCTGCATCTTTTCATATTCTTCAGGGGGGATTCCTACGTTATATTGGATTCCGATGGTTTGTATGGTCTCCTTACGCAATTCATCGTAGTAGGTGAGGCTGGAGGGAAGGATTGCTTCTCCGCATTTCGAGCAGGGGATGGGAAAGATTTGATGAACTACTTCATCCATTTTTTGCTCCACTTCCCGATATGGAAGTTTCCCGTAGTCGTAGATTTGTTTTTTCTCTACATTATTGCACCTTTTGCATTTTCCGACCATGAATACTTTTATGTGTATGGGTGCACCGAAAAAGGATTTGTCCATTTTGCCACCCCTAAAATAAAGAAATGTCTTTTGTTTTTATTGTACTATATTTTTTCCTTCTGTTCATCTCATGAGAAGGAAAGAGGCTATTACCGGAGAAATAATGAGGTATGTAAGAAAAAGGAGGAACACCCGAATGAGAAGATTTATTGTGTTTTTCTCTATTTTTATCCTGTTTGCTGCATGGTTTGCCCAAACTGATCATGCCGAACCTTCTCAAAATATGATTCGTGTTTATGTTGATGGAAACGAAATTGCTTTCGATGTATCTCCCAAAGTGGTGAATGGTCGGACCCTAGTCCCCCTCCGACGAATCTTTGAAGCGCTCGATTCAGAGATTACTTGGGATGGTGCAACACAAACCGTTACCGCAGTTAAGGAAGATACAAAGGTAGTTCTTACTGTGGGAAAGACCAAAGCCAAAAAAGGTGACAAAGAGTTTACTCTTGATGTTGCCCCAACAATAACCAACGGTCGGACTTTGGTTCCCCTTCGTTTTGTTGGAGAAGCCTTGGGTGCCACGGTCGGGTGGGACGGGACATCGAAAGTGGTGACAATTGATTCCGCTCCTAAGAAGGAAGTCAAAGTGTTGGAGGTTGTTGACGGAGACACGATTAAAGTGGACTGGGACGGTAAAGAAGAAACCATTCGTTTCATCGGAGTGGATACTCCTGAAACCGTCCATCCTACCATTGGGGTGGAAGAATACGGAAAAGAGGCTTCTGACTACACCAAATCAAAGTTGAATGGACAAATGGTTCTTATTGCTAAAGATATAGAAGAAAGGGATAAGTACGGAAGATTGCTCGGATATGTATTCCTTGCAAATGGAACCTTTTTCAACGGAGATCTTGTTTCAAACGGATATGCGAATGTGTCCACGTTTCCGCCTAATGTGAAATGGGTGAAGCTATTTACCTTTTTGGAAAGTGAAGCGAGAAAAGCAAATCGAGGATTGTGGGGTTCTGAAAAAAAATCTCCCGACGCCACGAATAAAGGTGACACCGGGAAAGTAATTATAGAATCTCTTGATCTTAATGATGAGATTGTGATCATCAAAAATAGCGATACAAAAGATATAAACATGACAGGATGGAAACTGGTAAGCACAGAAGGAAATCAGACCTTCCAGTTCCCGGATGGATTCGTACTGAAAAAAGGAGCTTCTGTTAAGATAGTAAGCGGCAAAAATGCCGCCCCAAGAAACGGAGTGTTGGTCTGGACGAAGGCATTTATCTGGAACAATGAAGGGGATAAAGCTGAGCTTTATGATTCGTCCGGGAAATTGGTTAGCCAGGCCGGGAAAAATTGACGTTCCCCCAGCCATAATCTTTCTCGCTCATCACCAACTTTATGCGGCGCTGGAGACCCCTGCTTTCAAGCAAAGGGAGGAAAGCGCCGCAAATTTATCCCCCCGTAAGGGGGAGGGGGCGTAAGCCCCCTACGCCCGTAAGGGTCTAGTGACGGGCTGGGGCAGACTCTGCCCAACCTCCCTCCTCGCCAATGTTACCGGGCGGCCTTCTCCCGGTAGCCAGGCTACAGCGTACCTCCCCCAGCTTCGCTTCGTGACCACCGGGTTGCAGGGTCTCGGGTCTGGAGGAGCATCCCGGAGTGCGAACCTCGGCTCTCCCCGATAACGTAGGACCCTCATCCCCTTATCCTTCAGGTCAGACCCTGAGGTTGGTCATAGAGAGGCTTTTTTTGGGCCTACGGCTGAAACCAGGAAGACAAGCCACCGGCTTCAGCCATGGGGTCTATGAGTTCTAAGACTTAGGCAATGCCTTTACAATTTCAATGGTCTCTACACTTACCCTTACAAGAGATTTTATCATATTGACAATATGACGCGGATTTCCTTGCTCCTTCAACCACTCATTTGGATCATTCGTAATACCGCTTTTCTTGTCCTTTGTGATTTGGTAGCGTTCCATAACCCACTCGATCGGCGATCTTCCGTTTACAACGTATTCATATGCTTCAAGCTGAATGCCGCGCAGTGTAATGTGCTCATTGTAAACAATCGTCGTTTTGTCCGGTTTTCCGTCAGGTGTTTTTCCGAATCTCATTTTTTCGATCGTATACGTTTTTAGATCGTTCAAATCTCCTTTGATTTCCTCCTCCAACGGCCAAGGCTCGACGGTTTCGTAGTTTAGGTGGAGCTCAGACAATTTACGCCCTGCACTGCTAAATGCCCAGAAATCTTTCGCCGAAGATACGAACGGAATGCGTGGAAGCGCCTTTTTTAGATCGTTTCGGTAACGTACCCGGTACTCCGGCGAATGCAGGAAGCCATAAACGAAGTAGAAGATATCCTCCTTTGTCACGCTATCCCCGTACCTGCGGCGATATTCTTGTAGCGCCCAGTCGGTGATGTTCATACGGCGGATGTACTTTCGTCCGGATGGGGCGGTGCCGATGATTTCACCCTCCATTTTTCCTGCCAAGGCGTCGGTGTCGGAGACGGGTTCGTAGGTGTAGAGGGGAAAGGTCTGGGCACCACCGTCAATCATGTTTACGTCAGGGATGCAATCTACAATTAACGCAGTAAAATCTTTTGTTCCTCCAGCCCCCTTCATAACAATCGCGACGTTTTCCATGTCTGGTTCGGGGAAAATCTTGGGCAAGAGATAAGTAGCTCCGTTGAATACTTTGCTGAAGTACAGCCACTCTTTAACAAAAGGTCGGTATACTGATAGAGTGACAAATCCTACTTCTTCGAATCTGTGTGAAGAACCCCTTAAAAGTTCGCCTTTTAAATCTAGAGACCACCCGATTTTTCCGGGGTCATTATTTATTTGGAGTTCTAGATTGTCCTGCGTAATTTTTCCAGCCCGAACCAGTTCAACGTGACGGTTAAATTCATCAATCATGCGGCGCATGTTGTCTGCCAACTCCAACTTGGAGAAGTTATAAACCCACGCATCACGGTGTGTTTTTACCCCGCTGGAGTACAGCTCGAATATTGTCTCCTTATCCCCATTCTGCTTTGCCCCAATTACAGGGAACGCCTCAAAATCCTTGCTTCGCTGATTGATCCAATCATGCGCCTTATTCGGTTTGATGCGCTCCCACACCACACCGCCGATATGCCCGTACTCCTTCAACCGTGCCAGCTTCTCTTCGCGGCTGAGGTAGTCCCCGATGTCATGGTAGTAGATCTCCGCGGGGCTGGCCTTAGAAACGTCCTTGACGAGCACGAGTAACGCCACACCCGCACGGCTGCCTTGGCCGAAGATCTTTCCACCTTCTTTACGCCAAGCTTCACCTGAAAGGCGAGCGTTTCCACGAAGATTGAGGACGTAGATCTTCGCAAATTCTTCAGCGAGGCTCTTTCGGAGTCCACTGGCGGCGTTTCCGTCGAGAAAACCGCTGTTCGTCACGAATGTGATCACACCTTTGTCTTCAATCCGGTCAGTTGCCATCCGAATAGCGCGGATGTACGAGTCGTAAAGGGAGTTCTTGTTTGTTGTCGATGAATAAGCTACATAGGTCTGGCTTATTTTCTCGTCCAGCTTGTTGTATTTAACGGACTTAATCCCTAGGTTCTCCTCTTCTTGTTTGGCAAACCAAGGGGGATTAGATACGATCACATTGATCTTCGCTTCTTTTTGTTTTCGCATCAGTTCCGTGTACTGCTCCGGAAACAGGTCTGTCTCCATCGTCTCTTCAGACTCCATGAGTTGAAATGAATCGATCAGCAACAAATTCTCGAACGGCTCATGCTTTCCGGTGATGTCGAAGTACGTGCTTTCCACGTTGGCCAGAGCGATGTAATACGGAAGAAGCAGAATCTCGTTGCCCCAAATTTCGCCTTCGCGATATTTTCGCTCCAATGCCTCTTTCGGGATCAGGTGCATCAATCTGGTAAGAAATGTTCCCGTACCGGAGAATGGTTCCAGGATTACCACGCCTTCATCGGAAAGGCTGAGGCCGAATTCGTCATGCAATACCCGATCGGCGCTTGCCACCAAAAAATCCACAACCTCTACAGGGGTATAGACGATCCCTAAACGATCGGCAAGTCTTGGAAAAGCTGATTTAAAGAACCGGTCGTATAAGCGTCGAAGAAAATCTTGCCGCTCAGCTTCCTTGTCCATGCCGCGTGCACGGTTTTTCACACTTCGATAAAAGCCTTCCAATGTGGCCGTTTCCTTTTCGATAAAAGCTTTAAAAACGGCAGCAACCCGTTCGAAACTTCCGGATACGGCATTCTGCTTAAGAAAATCATAGTTTTCGAATAAAGCGTCGAAGATCGGTTTTGTGATGATGTGCTGCACCAACATGCTCCGGGCGTCATCTTCTGTCACTGTCGGATTGGTAATTTGACGCAATGACTCTACATAACCGGAGAATGCTTCGCGTGCCTCTTCTCCGAATTTACCATCGGATTTAAGCGCTTCATCAATATGACGTTCAATGCGTTGGGCTACCTCCGCAACGTCTTTCGCCCAGTTTTCAAAGTAATTTTTTTCACCTACTCGTTCCACCAGGACGCCGATAATCTTGCTTTTGATTTCTTCAAATTGTAAAGGAAGAATACCTTGCGTATGATCCATGATTAAAATATCGTCTGATTCTTCATCCGAAGAAGACGATGACGTATTTCGTTTTTTCAGGACTATCTGCCGCACACGCGCATCAAAACGGTCGTCGAGGGACCGTAAGGCGGATAAAATTTCCCACACTTTGCTAAATTCTTCGTTATTTCGGATCTGTACTTCAATGTTTGTTTCTGGATTGACCACTACAGGAATGATGACATAACCGTATTCTTTCCCTGGCGCTTTTCGCATCACTCGACCAACAGCCTGTACTACATCTACTTGGCTTTTACGGGGTTTAAGAAACACTACTGCGTCTAGTGACGGAACATCTATCCCTTCGGTAAGGACTCGTGCGTTTGAAAGTACCCGCACTTCTCCTTCATCCGGTTCCCCGCGCAGCCAATCTAAATGTTCTTTTCGTTCAGTAGCGGTCATGGTTCCGTCCACATGCCGTACTTTAAAGTGATGCGTTTTTTCGCCTGTTTTTTCGGTAAAGGCAGAAACGGTATTCTGGAACGCTTTGGCAAAATTTCTTGAGTCGCGTATCGCTTGCCCCGCGAAGACGACAGCACGACGCGCAGCGGGGATTTCTTCTCCGCGTACATGCCCGGATAAAGCACGCCACGTACCTATAATCCTGGTGGCGTCCACAACTTCCGGTGTATCAGGTTGGTTTAAATATTCAAAGAGCTCGGTTTGAATCTCATTTTCACTTACCGCGAATACGATTACTTTATAGTCACATAAGTGTCCGTCGTCAACGGCTTGTCCGAAACCATATCGGAAGAATTCTTTTCCGTAAATCGTTTCGTTATCCATCGAAAAATATTCGATTTCCATTTCTTCCAGCTTTTCTTTTAACTTTGGTACATATATTCTCGGTGTCGCCGTCATGTAAAGACGTTTTTTCCCATTTACGTTTTGATTGTTATGGACTTTGGTGTAATAGGATTCTTCGCCGTTTTTTACAACACCGGTTGTTCGATGCGCCTCATCTGCAATGATGAGATCAAATTCCGGAAATCCATTGTTTTGTGCCTCTTTGATTACATCTATGGAATGATAGGTGGATACCACCACCGTCATCGAGTCCGTTTTTTCTTGCTGAATCGCCTTAACCAAATCTTCTGCATTGGTGGTCGGCGGAATCGTTAATACCGTTAGCCGGTCAATGCTATCCTGGTCTTTTCCTACAGTCCGGTCTGATGTGACTGCAAAAACACGAAGCGGTATGTCTGCATCAACCAGCCACGCGCGAAGTGTTTGTTCAACTAATGCGATGGACGGTGCAAGGAATAAAACATGCCCGCCCTGGCCAACCTGTTTTTCGGCGATCTTTAAAGCCACCAATGTCTTGCCTGAACCCGGGGGCATGATGAGTTTTCCACGATCTGCTTCGACGAACCCTTCTGTGACGGCTTTGATTGCTTGTTCTTGATATGGCCGAAGGTTTTTCTTTTTTTCGTATGTGATATTTTCCGGATTATGCCATTGAAACGATTCCCAATCTATCCCGTAATTATTGACAATATCATATAGTGTAATAACCGTAACTTCTTTTTCTTGACCCTTAATGGCTTTTTCGGCGTTTTGGCCAAGCGGTGATGCAGTTACGATCATTCTTCTGGAAAATTCTTTGCGCCCGGATACCGCCAGAAATGTTTTAATATCATCGTATGAAACTTTTTCTTCGTGGGATTTTGCTTGAATCGCCCAAAGTTTCCCAGTATCACGCTCTTTAGCTACGATATCGATTCCGAGATCCGGTTCGTCCTTGTCGCGATCCGGCCAGTCATACCATTTCCAAACGTCGATAAATTCTTCTTTGTAGTAGGGATCATTCTTCAAAAAGGCAATGACAAACCGTTCAAAAATTTCTCCTTTCTCTACCGTGTTGGTTGCTGTCTTTTCTAGTCTTTCCAGAAGTTCTTGTACGTTCACTCTGTTCACTCCTTTTCTTTATTTTAAAGTCTTCTCTATACATAAAGGGAAAATAGCTCCGAAATTTACTCCCGGGTTAATGTAAATGGATCAAGCCAACCGTTTTCATCAGAATGAACAGCGATTCTGATTAAATCATGTCTGAATTTGTCCGGTGTGTCTTCTTCTCCTTCTTCAAATAGATTGTTTATCCCGATGAAAGGGCCGTCGGGCTCGAAATAAAGAAAGTGATTCCCTTGGATGGAATTACAGTATGGGCAAATATTTGCCCAATATTTCCTGCCAATGGTATTAGAAAAACGATACCGGATTGTTTTGGGTATAGGTTTCATCTTCGGAGGGTTATTGAAATAAGCACCTGGCCAAGTAAAAACAAGGATGTCTCGTTTACATTTCCAACATGTATAAATTCCATAACGATAATAAGCCGTTGGTAAATTGATCCTCATTGACTGAGCAAGAAGCTTTGCTTTGGCTTGAAACTTGCTCCATGCAAGTTTATATTTTTGTTTACATCCATCACAAACAAACGTTTTAGGACGTTCGGTTATGGGGCGCCATACCAGCGTTTCAGTTAAAATATCATGACCCAATAACTCTAAAAAAGGCACTGATAATCTTTCGGTTTTAACTTCATCAACGCCGTGAGTTACTTTGATTTCAACAGCTATCTTTACTACATTGCCAGCCATTAAAGCTACGTCTACAACATAACCTTCGGAGAGTCTATATTCCAAGATTGCGTCGGTTATTTCGCCGGGTAGTGGATGATTCTCAACCGTATGGCATATCCGACACTGTCGCTGTATGACAGGCGTATCGGCGCGACCCGCTTTCCAATCGTAGATAGATTTTTGGACTAATAGTTTTGCGGTTTTATGCAGGATAGTTTCTTGATTGCATTTTATGCTAGTTTTATGTGCAAAGTGGGCCACCCGAACATTACCTTGCCGCAATACAACCGGCTCCCCACATACAGGACAAAAATATGTTTTGTCCTTTTTTGCTTCTTCCGGACGATAAAGTTTGCTTTCTTCATCAATAGCTAAAGGTACTAGAAACATAGGTAATATGCCTCTCTTTCATACCTTTCAGAAGGTCTTAGACACTTTATTCCTACAAACAAAGAGCCTTATTGTGCATGTCAAATCGTCTCTTTAGTATTTCTTTTTTCTGTTCTTATTCAACAAAAGTAAATTAAAATCCTCCAATGATCATTGTTTTTTCTAAATCACTTTCGTTTTTTTATTAGTTTTGTCCGGTTTTGATCTCTTCTTCTTTACCACAAAGAGGGCTTGCGCGTATTCCCCAAGATCTAGCTTCCAACGCCCACCATATAAATCCTTCCCCCCGGCTAAAATTATTATTTCTTGGATTAACATTTTCGCCCCTCTTTTCTTCGAATACTTTAAGAAAATATTCTTGGTCCGAATAAACGTGGTTTAGGGCTGGAGAATCGTTTAAAACGCGTTTCTTAATCCAAGACCCAGCCCATCCTCATATCCTCATTGATAATGCGCGCGCCGTGGATGTAGATCATACCGGCGTTGTTCCATGCCAGTTTGATTCCTATAGGCAATTTGGGAAAGAGACGGGATACTTTAATAGCCATTTCCATCACTTTTTCTTTTTCCGGAGCCTCCCAGGAAACGAGGGGGGTACGATACTCTGCGGGTATTTCGTGTTTGACGGGTTTATATGGTCTCCACGTCCAAAAAATAGGTTTTTCTGCGACAGCGATTTCGCATAAGTGATTTGCCAAAAGGCGCATATCATTAAGGGTTGTGCTGGCAAAAACCGGTGTCCTTACGTCCAAGAGGATTCCGGATTCGGCTGCAAGACGTATCCCTTTCAACGCGGTATTGAATATCTGATTCCCGTCTGCGTGGCGGTTAACTATTCCGGCGACGGCCAGGATCGTGTCAGGGGTTCCTTTGAGATCCAGGGCGGCACTAAGCAAATAAGGGGAGATGCTCTTCAGCCAGTTCGGTGCGAGGCTGTGATGAGCAATGCTTGCCTTGTGCCCGAGAACCTCGGTTGAGTATCGGGCAATGGCGAGACTGATCCTCGGAAAGGCGGACGGGTCTCCGCCGGATAGGCGAATTCTTTCCCCCTCGCGAACAGTACGCTCTGCCAGACGGAAGAGATCCCGAATTCGCATGGGAGCTACGCTGGCTTCCGCAAACTCTTGCATGTCCCTTTTGCAATAAGGGCAGGCTAACTGGCACGAACCAAAACTGAAGATACGCAACGTTTCCACTCCAGGCACGTGTTTCTTGCTTCCCTTACCAGAGAGTAGTTTTTCTGAGCCTGGTGTTTTTTGATAGCTGTACCACCATCCGGGGTTAAATCGGCGAACTTCCTTGCCGATGACGCCCTGGTGGCGAAGCATCAATACACTCTCCGGTAGCGATAGGTCGTTCAGAAGGTGAAGAAAATATTTTTCGTCTACAAGTTCTTCTTGATTATTATCATCGAGCAGGATGTAAGGCATTTTTTGTTCCATCAGATTGCGGCGAAACCCCCGACTTTAGTCGCGGGGTGAAATGCCGTTCCTCCTTTCTTGGTTTACATGTTGTTTTTTAAAAAAAAAAGGGGCGGCGTTATAAACCCCCTCTACCATGTTTCCCGTCCTCCCGTACCTTTGAATATCGGAAAGTCGAAATCTTCATAGTCAGAGGAGACCCTGAGGGCCTCCTCCATTTTTCTCCGGGTCCATCGATTCCATTCCCTACGGATGGAGGTGGACTCTTTATCCGTGCGATTTTTGGCTCCTCGGAACCGATTCCGAAACGAGATTAAGGCTGAAGGAAATTTGCCGCCAGATTCGCAACCAAAGCATAGTTGATTTCCTCAAGGTTGGCTATGGCATACGGTTCGAGATAATTATATGTGGAGGAACCGAGTTCTTTCGAGAATATGGCAAGCACCTTATATATACTTTCAGGCGTGGCATCGGCATTAAGATTTACTTTTTCTATTTCCTTCTGATGTTCGGAAAGAGCGGTAAGAAGGTCTAGGCTAATACCCTTGTTGTGAATAATTACGCCCAAGAAAAGGTTTATTGTTTCCCGGTTTGTGATCGGTTTTTTTCCGAATTCCGATACTTCGCTTTGGAGAAATTTGCTTTTGTCGATTATGCCCAATTCCCTCAGTTTAAGCAACCCTTTAAATTTTGGGTCTGGTTCGCCGTTTTTCTTTTCTTTCTCCTTGATTTTGGAGACAATTAATGCTTTTAAGTTTTCGGCTTCCTCTTTCGTTAGAGACTTCGCTTCCGTCCTGTGCTTGTACTGAGGAAGGAATACTTCCACAAAATCTTCCGCAAACATCTCGACGGGCCGCTTCCCCCATATGGGATCGGTATCGGAGTAATGGGATACGCCTCTAAAGTTTTTATACCAGGCATAATCATTTTGGTCGAAATAATAAAAATAAATAAGGTGCCCCAATTCGTGGGGAACCGTCCTTTGAACCGGCGAGTTAACAAGGCCCCATGCGCCAAGCACCACGGAATTGTAGGGGGAATCGGGTCCTCCCCAAACCGTATAAGCGCTTGCAGAACGGAATTTTGCGTTTGTTGCATAAAAGGCATACCGCTTGCCTCCAAAAAGCTGGTTTATGTCTATGCCGCTTTCTTCTAATTTCTGGAATATGTTGCGCAAAGCGGATTCGACTTCGGTTACAGGCAAGTTTTGACCTTTACCTATATCTTTGTATTTTTCCAGAATCTGTTTTGTCCATTGTGGAAGTTCGTTAAATGCAATTTGCTTTACGACAAATCCGGATACTTTTGTTTCTTTTTCTTCGGCAACAGCGGATATGTTGAAGGTGTTCGCTATTGCAACGGCAAAAAGAAAGAGGAAAAGGAAAATTTTAAATCTGTTTTTAAACAATTTTAACACCAGCCGCAATAAATAAAATAACCAGGATGGCCGATACCCCTATGATCCGGTCGGCTAATGTTCCGGTACGTATACCGATTACTTTAAATCTTTTCTTATACGGCCATAAAAGCGGTACGCCGGATGGTGTGAGCACGTCCCCCGCGATATGAACCCCAATTCCTACCGCCAGTCCATAGAAAAATGGGTACGAATAGTATCCCGCAAAAAGGAATAAGAGCATGAATGCCAGGCTATGCGTGATGCCGCGATGCCCGAAAAGACTGATCAAAAAAGAGATAAACGGCATTTTCTTTCCTATAGTGCTTCCCGTGTGATCAATGTCCGGGAGAAGAGATCCTAAAATAACGGCTGATGATACTTCTATGGGAAGATGTAAATATCGGTTAAGAAGAACCGCTGTTAGAGTCCCTGTCGCAAGGTGCGTGAATCCGGTCATCAAAATCTTCCTTTCTGTTTTTTTCTGTTTTTTTTTATCCAAAAGTTTTGTTAAAAGGCAAAAAACAATTTGGTTTAAATTGCTTTCGTTCTTTCTTCTTTGAACTTTGCTAAATTTCGAACTGGATCTCTCAGATCCATGTCTGTTATGACGCGTACTTTTATTCCTCCCCCCAGAAACATTTGAAGTGGTTTTAAGTGAATCAGGGATTCTGCGATGATGATCAATCTTTCCCCGGGTGGATTGTGTTTTAACGTAAAAAGGATGTCTGTTATATCCCCTCTCACCACATAGACAAAATAAACATGATTCGCTTCGACCATCCCGGTATAAGGGTCCGGGGCTGGAAGGACTTTGGATGGATGGGTTTGGTTGAAATAACTGTAAAACTGGAAGAAGACCAGCTTTTTTAAAACGTCTTCCGTTTTATATCTCAGCCAGTAGTTTTCATCGTATTGGATTCCAATGGCCGGGGCCGCCGCCGGTCCCAGGGTGTATACAGGGATGGCTTTCTCTTCCTCCCCGTCCCGGATGATTTCGTGACGGATGAGTTTTTTGGATTTAACCATGTTCTTAAGTTTCATCTGCACCAATCTTTTATTCTGGGTCGGGAAAAAGATTCGTCTCAGTTGTCTTGTCCCAATCAGACCCAGCGAAGAGATGGCACGAAGCATTTCGATTTCCCTTTCGGATTCCAAAGTTTCATAGGTTCTATATTTCACGTTTGATCGTAAGATCGTCCATTTTAAATCCCAAGTATGCCCTTCCAGCGAAAAAGGGCTGATGGTTTGCGTCTCCAACAAGACTATCACCTCTTTTTTTTTAAAAAAATGCAAATGAAAGACGTTTAGAATACTTTTTCTGGGTTTTTTGGTAAAAAAGTATTGACAGAGATATATAATCCGAGTATACTAAAGACATAAACCTCCTTTTTTCCCCGCCTGAGTTGGTACGCACGGCTCGGCGGGGTTTTTATTTTTTTTATTTTTTTTAGAGCTCTCTTTCCAAATATTCGCGTATTTCCTGCCACTCACTTTCTGAGACGGGCACTTCGTAGATCATTTTTTCCGTCTCGAATGTTAAAAGTTCTTTGTCGAAGTCAATATACGTATATTTGACTATTTCTGTATATTGAAGCATTTCTGTATATTGAAGCGGTGTATCGAGATTTCTAAACGCGATTTGCCTTGCTTTGGTGCTTCGTAAAATTTGTGCCTGCTCATACGAAAAACGGGCAAGCACAAAGTCCGTTAACATCTCAACGGTGATTTTGAATTGATTGTCTTTTACCACAAAATTTATTGTGTGAAGCCCTCTCGTGAGTGTATACACATTATCTCCCCTCCCCCTGTTATTTACCTCGGTAATAGACCGCCTACGTGATGGCGGCTGATATCCACCAAAACTCCGTTTGCCAACGCAAATGTTATTGCGGCCAAAGTGTACGAATCCTGGATTTTGCCTGTTAAGATGTCGCTTAAAATCTCCTCGGTACTGTTAAGTTCGACCTTTGCGATACCTTCTTTTTCATCCCCCTTAAAATCGTCACCGTTAAAGTTGGCCATAAATATTCCAACTTTACCGCTAAAAATTCCTGTATCTGGATATACATAGCCAAGCAAAGTGCAGGAATACGGCATTTTCCCTACTTCACTTCTTCCGCAATTTCCCGAATTGCCGCTTCTTTCTCCGATTCTTCGTTTTTTTTTTACAAAACCTCGCGGGATCTCTTTGGAGAATTCGCCAATTGGATAACGAAAAATTTTAATGGTTATGATCTTGTCTTCTACAAACCCAAGCGTAGCAACGCCTACTAAGCCGGAAGGTGTTTTTTGGGTGTGTTCTACTGAAACATAGCTCCCTATCCTCCCATCAGGAAACTTAACTTGATCCTTGTTTAGCGTCAGGTATTTGTCTTTATACACAATCTCTCGGCTTAACCTGGTTATAATTCGTTCCATTAGAACCCTCCATTGTTCCTGCGCGGCTCCCTCTTGCCTTTTGCAACAAGAGGGAGGTTTCCGGCAGGGTTTATCTTTTTAGATAATTCGTACGATCCTTCCCCGAATCTGTTCTTTCTTCGGGTCAACGTGAAGCACTCTCATCAGTACCTTATCCCCTTTTTTCACGTTCTGGTATCGCGGATGGGGGCATAAGGCATCAACATTCGGCTCAAGGTTAACAAAGACGCCGTACTCTCGTACACCGGATACTTTGCCCACATATTCCCCCCGCTCCTGATAACGCTTCGTGCATTCCGGCCACGGGTTTTTCTTGGCTTGTTTCGCGCTTACTTTTACCTTCTTGTTCTCTTTGTCCAACTCGACGACTTTTACGTGCAGGTGGTCTCCTACTTTCACTTTTTCCTCAAGGTCGTCGATCCAGCCGTAATCTACTTCCTCAATGGGGATCTTCACCATAATCCCCCCAATATCCGCCCTAACTTCAATCGGGGTAACTTCCCGTACCACCGCAATGATGACAGCCCCTTCCTCCAGCCGGTTCCATGTAAGTCCTGCCATGTGTTCCAAAGCATCTTTACGGGAGGCGACAAAGGTTTCTCCTTCCCGGTCGTAGCTTACAACCTTAAAAACTACGTCTTGTCCGGTGAGCTTTCTTAGTTGCCTGATGTCTTCTACTCCCGAAAAATCAATCGGGATGACACCCCGAATGTGACCAAATTGCACGATGGCGCATACTTTGTTTTGCAAGGTTTCAATTCCGGTGACGGTTCCTTGCAAGATGAGTTTGTTCTGAAAAGCACTGTAGATTTCTTTCCAATCCTTATCGTAAGTCTCCTCTTCGATTTTTGTCGGGTTAAAACCCTCGATTAAGATTCCGCGGATTTCTTCCATCATGAAACACTCTCCTTTTTAGTTTTTTAATTTAGTTTTTTAAAAGAAATCATCATCGTCATCGGGCACATAAGCCCTTTTTTCTTCTTCCGGAGGTTTTTCTTCCGGTTCATCTTCAAGGCTGGGGGGAGAGAAATCCTCCTCGTTTGATGTGAAGAGTTCCCCCTGAACGGAATGTGTTTCTTTGTCTTTGTGCCGGAAGGTTATCTTTTTGGGCTTGTCTTCTTCAAGCGCCTCTAAGGCTTCTAAGGCTTCGATTCCCAGTGTTTTTTGCGGCGTTTTTTGCGTTTCTTCGGCTTTATCGTTTGTTACGGTTTCAGCAGAGATTTTGTTTGCCGTGCTTTCTAAAGCACTTTCATTTGCGGGTCTTGTTGTTTCATTTTCTTGTTGTTCTTGTTGTTCTTGCTGTCTTTCTATTGGCTCGTGTTTTTTTCTCTCACCTTCTTTCTCTTTTTTCTTCCAGAAATTTAATCTGTAGAATATAAATTTGGATTTGCTTTCGTTTTTCTCCCACTCCCTCCTTTCCTTCCAGTCTTTCGGGACGAAATTTCCTTTGCCGATTCCTGGTGTTTGCTGGACACCGTTTTTCATGAGTTTGTGGATGAAGTGAAAGCGCGGAAGAGAGTACATGATTTGCGAATAGTAGTATCGATATTCTTCGATTTCTACGTCCTGGTATTTTTCGGGCAGTAAATTCGGGATAAAGATTCTGTTGGCATACGTTCCTCGCCGTTCGATCATTTGCCTTTTTCCGAGTTCTTCCGCGAATTCTTTGGCGTCTTCCGCAGTTACTCCACCAAAGACGATTTTGTTGCGGCACCCGTTTAGGATTGAACGCTTGATCGCTCTCCCGCTCATTTTTCCACTTTCAACTTCGAGTTGAGCAAGGGATTGTGTGGCAAAGATTCCGGCTACGCGATATTCCGCCGCGATACTCAGGAATCGCTCAAAATCCGGGTTAATATACCTGGATAGTTCGTCCACGATGAGAAAATGAGGTATGCGCGTGCGCTCTGTGCCTGGTCTCCGAAATGTCCCGCTCTGGAGGTGCATGACGACGAATTGACCAAAAGCGTCTCCGCTTGTGCCGAGTTCCCCTAAAGCGGTGTTGACGGCAAGAATCCCTCCTTTTAAAAAATGTTCATCGATGTTCAGGCTGTCTTTTCCGCCCATGATCGCTTTCAGGTTTGTGTTTGATGTGAGGTTTTCTAATTGTGCACGCAACCCGATTGCGAATTGGCGGTATTTATCCCTCAAAGAGCCTAAAAGTTCAGACTCAAAAAAACGAACGAGGTCTGTAGCCCCGTCACGTGCTTTTAGTTCTTTTACTTTTTTCTCGAGAAGTTCCGGGTCACGCAGTGTTTCTACAACGTCGATCAGGTCAATGTTGTCACCGTATAGCGTCTTGAGGAGCTTTGTTGTATTCCTTGCCGCAAGCTCCTGAACCGTCGCAAAGAAAGGGTCCTGCTTCCCAAAGAGACTCTTTAACACAGACACCGTCGCTTCCGCCACAGTGTCCATGTCCCCTTTCATCGGGTTGAAAGTGTCGCTTTTGTAGTCAGGGTCATAACCTCTTACGATGGCATATTCACGGTTTCTCGCGGGATCGATATGGACGAACGGCAGTTCCATCGCTTCTGCCATCTCCCGTACCATGAAGGCCATATCTCCCTTGGGTTCGATAACAGATAATCCCAACTGCACTCCCCGTTTTTTCATGAGGAGTAATTGATAGATGATCGGCTTTAGTAGTGTTGCCGTCTTTCCGGAACGAATCGGCCCCACAATGAGCATGTTTGTAAAAAGGTCATCCCCTTTTAGCTTTATGGCTTCTATGGTGCCACCCCCTTTATTCTGCTATTTTCAAATCTTTTTCTGTTTTTTCAGGCACGGCTTCACCTAAGACAAGCGTAAGCTCTTCCTGCTTCTCTCTGTTTGAAAGGAATTTGAGTTTGTTTAACCAATTCTCTTTCGTCTTCGCGACGAGTCTTTCTTTTTCTATGTTGCCTCGTGTACGCCTGTATGAAATGAGTGCCGCTCCGTACATAAAAAGGAGCGCGGCACCCACAAACGTCGCGAGTATGAGGAAAATTCGTGATACGATGATGGGCTGGAGGGGATAGTGGTTTTCTGTCCATACGCCGTATACCCAGTTTCCGATGAACACCGATCCCACGGCAAAGAATGATGCGACGATGACGAGATCATGCTCTTTGTTAAGCAAAAGTTTTGTTAGGTAGATTGCAACGAAGATAAAGAGCATGATGCTTAAAAACCATATCGGGTAAATGGTTCCGTAGATTGCCCCTCCCCATAACACGAGGCTTAAAAGGAGTAAGCTCAAGGGAAACATGGTTTAGCCCCATTTCTGTACCGGCTTTACCGGATAGTTCTTTAAAACGAATCGGATTTCATCCGCCATGATCCCGCGGAGGAAGTAGAAGATCTCTTTTTGTGTCTCTGGATGATATTTTTTTAGTTCTTCTTCAAGCGTCGGGTCAGAAATTAGGTTCGCGATCGTTTTAAGCGGATTGATCAGAGTATGTTCCATCTTTTTTCCCCCTTTCATTAAAAAGATCTTTGATGTCGATTGACTCGAATGTGATGAAGTGTTGGTCTCTAAAGTATTTTTGATACTCGGAAACCATTCGGTTTGCCACAAGAACCTTGATTTCCCTTCCGTATTTTTGTTTTTGTTCTTCCGTCATTCGTGTGAGGTTGAAGATCATCATGTAGTCGTTTGTGAGCAGATTAACAAGATATTCACCCCCTTCTTTTGAAATCCATTTCAACCACGGGTGATCGCTTTTTATCACCTCCTTTCCAAGTGCTTGGAATAATTCTTCGTCGCTTGCATAGTGTTTGAGGTACCTGATTCCGAAGTTATAAGGGAGGAGAAGAATTTCTCCTCCCATAACCAAGCGTAACTGGTTGCTTTTTTCGATGAAGTTCCTGAAGCTGGTTTCGCCACCAAAAAAGACGGCGATATTTGTGGTTTTAGCAATAAAAGTGATTTCTTTTATCACTTTGACAATGGCGACTTCTTTTGCCTTGTCCTCAAGATAGTAAATCTCGTATTCTACCCCTGCCGGAGAGATGAGCTTTCCTTGCACAAGATCACCCCGGTTTCGGTTCTCTTCTCTTTTGACTTCACGGCTGTCTTTATATTGCCATCCGGATTTGGCAAGTTCGAGAAAGATTTGATTGACCTTCGCAAGGTATCCGATCTGCTTTTGATTGACCCGGTTGTTCGCAGCAGGGACTTTGCTTTCGATCTTGCCGTTTTTGTGTAGAAGCGTGATCCCTTTATCGGTGATGTAGTACCCCCCTGTTGTCGCCCTCCCCTCTTTTTTGATTCTTGAATATGACTCGATCAATCCTGTGTTCTTCATGAGGTATAGCTTGCGGTAGCAGTAGTTTTTTTTACCGTCAAAAAACATCTCCGCAATCTGTTCTGTTGTAAGTACACGGTGTTTGTAGATTGCGGAGAGTATTTCTAAATCTCTTTCGTTTATGCGTTTGATCGTATCAGGCATGATCGTCTTCTCCTTATCTATAGAACTTTATCTATAGAAGTTGTGTTCGCCGATTCGGGTGATGAATTCCCTGTTCTTTTTAATCCAGTTGTTTTTATTTTTGCTGTTTTCAAAATAGAGCGCATCTTCCAATACGACCACCCCTTCCAATGCTTCTTTAGCCGCTTTTATATCCTCTTCTGTCGGCGTGTTGTTAATCTTTTTGTTGGCGACGGGCGTGAACTGCCCTTTTTGGAAGATCACGTCTTTGATGGTGTTGGGAAAATCAGGACTTTTTACTCGATTCAGTACCACATTTGCCACGGCAATCTTTCCTTCGTATGGCTGGTTCCCTGCTTCAGCGTGAATAAGACGGGCAAGCAACATGACTTCCGTTTGATTTTCTTCTGAGAGACTGGAGATCGTTATATTTTTAGCCTTGGATGGAGTTTTGTATTGTTTTATGGCGAGTATATCCTCCTCGTCAGATTGACCGATCAGAATAGGCGGCGCTCTATTGGGTTCGATTTCTACTTTTCTTAATCCGGTGAAGTGTGTCACTGCCAAAACGAGTGAGATAACGAGAGAGATGAGAATTAAGGTAATGTTGATATATGTTCTTTTCACGGGTAACCTCCTTGTGATAATTTTCACATGGATTGATTCCTCCATGATGGAGGGGTCTACAAAACCACGGCGGGAAGGCCCGCGTCTTTAAGCGTGGGAGAATATTAACCCTCCTGAATGGATGTTCCTACTTATGGTACTGCCGTTGTTGAAGTAGATTCAGTTTTGTGATTTATTTCACATGCTTTGATTTCTCCATAAAAGGCGGGAAGAACCTCCTTTGCGTTGTGTTTTCTTAACCGCTTTCTACCCTTAATGCCGTACTTGGATTAGATTGCCTTCTGTGTCATTTAGTGTTTGACACTTCCTGCGGTGTTTAGCATTTGCCACTTCGTTTAAGGAGCGTTTTTGTATGGCCGTTTTTCATCCCCATGAGAATCATGCGCTCGGTTTGATACACCGTATTATCCCCATTGATGGATTGATGTGAAATGGAGTTTGATGAAGAAATGTAGTGTAGGTTAAGGGCTGGAGGGCTTTTCTAACATTCGTGAGGTATATTTGACTATCTTTTCCATCCTAATTCCATGACGTTATTTGGGGTAGGAATCTATTTTGGACTGGAAATTGAAATCCGGTTTTGGGATGGATTTTTCGTTATGGGGCTGGGGCGTTTTGCAACGTCATTGAGCTTTTCTGAATGATGTGCGGAGATGATGATTTAATGTTGGGGTGGGGCTGTTCCGTCGTCGCAACCTAAGATTGCTCCTCCGGAACTTTTATTATTTTTTCGAGACACCCTAATTATTAAGGAATTAGTCACTTCTCCTTATCCCAAAAGTCCTTTCGCCCATTTTTCCGTGTCAAATCGTACCCTCATTTTGACATTTTTTTCTCTATTTTTCCGACCCCTCAAAAAAAGCCGTCATTTTGACATTTTATTTTTCCATATTCTGTAATTTTTCGTTAACCTTTTGACATGGATTTTTTCTAAATTCTGTTAAAAAGTGAATGAAATTTTCCATTGGCAGAACAAAGACGGTGACCATATCTCCCCTCTCCTTATTCAACATCCCTGTTTCCATTATTTCAATATTTTCCCAGCTATCATCTTCTATAATTTTTGCCCTCCGGATGCCATCTATCACCCATTTTCGATTGCGGTTATCGAAGTCACGTATTTTCCTGTTTGAAAAAGAGTAGACAAAAAGAAGAAGAGCTTTCTTGATTTTTTGCGGCATCTCAATGTTTTCCATCGCCTGGATCGTCGCTGAAATGTAGTAATCACGTATTAAGCTACTATATTTCTTTTCCTCTTTGTATGTTGGGAGTAGTCCCGGATAAGTGATGCGATAGACCGGATAACCATTATCTTGAGAAATCATGAGATCGCATTTCGGAAGTCTATGATGAGGATATATTCCGGTTCTCTCTGGTTCATAGGACAAAAGGTTCACTTTTTCATCGTAGATCAAACTCCTCAGTAACTCGACGTGATATATCATTTCATCGATGAGCGCTTTTTCTCTATCAAACATTTAGTCATCTCCTTTTCTTTTAAAATAAATCCTCAATCCCATCAAAGATATAGCTGGATATATCCAGAAGATCTTTTTTTTCTGCTGATTCCGGCTGTTTTGCTTCCTTTTTCGATTCCAAAGTTAAGTCGCCGCTTTCTAAGACAGATAAGATTCGATCTATCTTTGCTTCAAGCGTCTTAATGCGGTCATCAAGTTCTTTAATTCGGTCGTCTGTTGAGAAGAGATAAGCGTCAAGGGCTTTCCTTATAAGTTCCGTTCTATTTTTGGTCTCTTTTAATTTTTCTTCCTGTCTTGCCGTTGGCCTAAAGGATATAATCATCCAACCCTGTTTACACCCCTTTCCCCTTATCCCACAAGGCATTATCTTAGTTTTTTCTGTTTCTTGTATTACAAGTGACCTCTCATATTCTTTTTACTTGTAATACAATCTTTTCCCTTATCCTATAAGGTTTTATTAAGTTTTTTTCTGTTTCTTGTATTACAAGCGATCTCTTATATCCTCTTTCTTTGTAATACAACTACCTAAAAAAAACGGCTTCATCCCTTGTCTTGCAAGGCTTTAATCGCGTTTACAATCAGATCGATTGTTTGTATTACAAAAACTCATTTTTTTGCCTTCTAACCCTTGTCCTGCAAGGGTTTTAGCGTGTTTACACTTTCCTTGTTTGTTCTTGTATCCTCCCCAAAATCAAATATCCGATGGCATCTGCAAATTGACCGTCCCTCGGGAATTCTACATTCGGATGGAAGTCTTCAAGATATTCTTTAAGCTCTAAAGCTCCTCCGCCACAGAAAAAGATTGTGCGGACAAATTCTTTCTTTTCTCCCCACATAGAGGTGATGTGCCTTTTGATGGTAGAGGCTACTGTTTCTTTCGCTTTACGCAAATCGGAAGATATATCGATCTCTCTCCCTGCGAAATATTGCCTTCCTCCCTTTTTTATGATGTCTTCAATAATAACGATGTTTGGCCGGTGTCCTGTCTTTTCAAAAAAGGCGTCTTGTGCTAACGTTCTAATCTGCATACCGCCTACTGAAGCGTCTATCGTAAACGACATATCCCACATGAGTTTTAATTTATCTACCGCATGGAAAGTGACTACATCCACTGTACGAAAGCCGATGTTGACAGCCGAGATCAATTCTCCACTACGAAATAGTTCAGGTCTTTTAGGAAATCCTCCGGTGTTTAGAAGATTGGCATAAACGGAAGCACCCCCTTGAATAAAGACCGTGACTTTATCAAACTTGATGGTGCTTACTTGTCCTTTCTTTTTCCCGGTGAGGTGTTTCAAGTTTATGTTTATCTTGTTTAGCATATCTTCAAAGGCATCTTTCTGTTCTTTGAAGTGTCCAAAGGGGAGCCCGGTAATGAGATGTATGGGCTGAGGGTCAGGGGGGAGAAGCTCCCCTACTGCCGTTGCTAGGAGAATTTTCGTCTCCGGCTCATTGATTTTATTTCTATCAAAAGCATACATGGCCATGCGAGATTCTAATGCTAAGTCGCCGACGAAGTATTCCTCCGCCTTACCTCTTTCCTCAACCCTTACGTGAATGTCGTTTTCCCCTTCATCTGGCCCAAAAAGCCTCATTATGCTCCGGTCATGGGCTGGGGAGATGAGACTGCGGAAGAGTACCCTCTCCCCATTTTCGTTGATCCCCTTTACATAGCCATAACCGATGTCTACGGCAATTTTAAACATCCTTTCAACCTCCTATTTCCGCTCCACAAATTTTTGAATCTCTTCTACACTTGCCCCTGCACCAACGATCCGCCCAATCTCAACCTTCCTGCCGTTTACATCTTTCATATGGACAAGAACAGGGACTTTTTCAACCTTGAAGAAAGAGAAAACATCTCTTCCCCCTTCTTGCTCACCTTCTACTGCATAGATAGGCAGGGCATTCGGTGTTTTGGTGTACTGATCCAGCACCTTTGCCATCTCATGACAATATGGGCAGCGATCAAGGTAAAGAAACAAAAGATATTCGGATTCTTTTTGATTCTCGAACTCAGTGATCGCATTCTTGCCGTTAAGGTTTGTTGCGAAAGTAAAATCCCCTTCACCTTTCGGCGGAGAAGAGGAACACGCCGCAAGAATAAAGATCAATCCCACCAACAAAAGATACAAAAGATATTTTATTTTTCGCATACGATCTTTCCTCCTTGATTTTTACTTTCTAACCTAGAAAAACGAAGAGAAAAACAAAAAAGCCCGCTTCGCTTCAACGCAAAGCAGGCCATTAAACTCCATCTGTTAAAAATGGGCAGGCTTCGCCCATCGAATTGTCAAGTATTATTTTAGCAGGTTTTTGTGCAAATGACAATAGACAGCGCAAAACTTACTTTCTTTCTTTTAGAATTCCGGGGCTTCTTTTCTCATCTTCGCTTCACTGGATACGGTAATCATCGGCTCCCAATTGCCGTGACCTATTAAATCAGTGATGGGGAAAAACATGGGCACGTGATAGTCTACTTGTACTCGCATCGGGTCTCCACTAAAAATCTTCACATCCCGCAGCGGATCAAACCTTTTTCCTGTCCAATAAGTTCTGTTCCCGTTTCTTTCGATGGCATCATAGATCCGCCATTCGGTGGAATACATTCCTACATTGATCTCGTAGAAGGTTTGACGTTCTTTGCTGATTTTTCCATTTGCCGAATCGTATATCTGATACTCAACGTTATAGAATCCCGGTGTAGAGGGAGCCGTCACCTCCACATCCGCACGATAGGTAATTCCTTTTGGCACCGATTTGGTTAAATTCACGGTTTGGGCACTTACGACTGTATTTCCACGCATCCAGCGAATTTGTATCTTCTTTTCACCACCAAAATCCGTCTCGTCCGTATTCGTAAATCCAATGCGAACGGTTTTCTTTTCGTTGGTCAGCCAGTCCTTCGGGAATGTGTTTTCCTCTACCCAATCCACATGAAATGCCTGATCTTCGATTTTGATCCCGGTGAAGGTTTGGATTTTATCCCCTCCAATATTTAACGAGGTGTTAAAAAGGTTGTATGTCACGTTATAATCCCCTGCTTGAAGATTCGGGGTGGTGAAACTAATGGTCTGCGCGTGCGCATTTCCTGCATTTACCGTAGCCGAAAGCGGGAAAGAAGATCGCAATACCAATGCATTATTCGAAGCACTCCGCCATTCAACGTCTATCCTAACGTTCGAGGGATTCCATGCCATATCCGACGGATTTCTCATTTTCACTGTAACGGTATTTGTTTCACCTTTTCTAAGCACGGACGGGAAAGTGTTGGTATTATCCCACTCTACTTTAAAGTTGGATTCTCTTACTTCGATTCCGCTAAAGGTTTGAATCCTTCCTGCTTCTGTCCCGCTTACGAGCTTATAGACTACGTTGTACATTCCCGTGGTAGAGGGAGCCTGAATGTTTAAAGTTTGTGTTAGCGTTCCTCCCGGATTTACGGTCGTGGAAACAGGATAGGTCGGAGCCTGAATCAAAAGATTATCCGAGGCTCTCCGCCATTCTACTTTGATACTTGTGTTGGTGGGGTTCCATGTTATTCCGTTTGAGGGGTTACTTAGGCGTAGTGTTACTGATTTTGTTTCTGCTTTTGTGAATGGAGTTGGGAAGGTGTTGTTTGTATCCCAGTTTACGTCAAAGCTGTTTAGCAATGTGATTTTAGCAAGACCATCGCCCGTTCTTCCTCCGTTCTGGGTGTAACCATTTTCTACCCCACCGATATACCCGGAGCCGCCACCACCGCCGGAATCATCATTGTCATCCCATCCTGAATAATCATTTCCTCCGGCACCTCCACCATACCATCCGCCGCCACCACCGCCGCCACCGCTGTTAGACCCAGTGGTATTTGAGCCTCCAACTCCAAAGTAGCCGTCAGAACCGTAATTATCGCCTCCAGAACCTCCTGATGTTTGGGTACCTCCTCCACCTCCGTATCTTGTATAAACGCTCCCCCCATCTCCTCCTGTTAATCCTCCTCCAGACCCACCATAACCTAGACTATTGTTGCCACCTTGCCCTCCACCACCACCTGCTACAATAATCCGTTGATCAAGACTCGTGCCTCCATAGCGTATATCCGTTCCGCCACCGCCGGACTGATCACTCCTTCCGTGACCGGAACCACCGCCATTCCATCCATTCCTACCGCCAACATAAACATAGAGAGTCTCACCAGCATTTAAAGTTTTCTCGCCTCGTGAATATCCCCCTTGACCGCCGTAAGTGCCTCCACCTTGAGCTCCCCATACTTCAAGCTTATATCTCCCTGTATACGGCGTTGTAAAAGTCTGGACTGAGCCGGTATAGTTAAACGTATACGTGGTTCCTGCCCCACCTCCGCTTCCGCTGATGGTTCCCGTCTTGTTTGTCGGCGAGGTTGTATCTGCCCTTACGGTCGTGATATTGCCGTATTGCATATCGATGTCGTTAATTGCCGCTTGATATACATCTTCCGCGTAACCGACATTTTCGTAATTTATTACTTTATCGTGGATGCGGATAAAACTTCCTCCATTTGCATAACGGAATAGATAACCGCTTATATTACCGTTTGCGTCTCGAGCAAGAATAACATCTGGGCTGTATCCATTTCTAAGCGGACGTACTGATTCCCATCTATTTTTAATGCCCAAGGATGACCCTTCTTGCGTGATTTCCGTAAGACTACCTGTAACGAAGGTTTCTTCAAACCCTAAAACGCTTTTTGTTCCTTGCACACCCCAAGTGTCTATGTTTACGTTGTTATATCCCCTGTAATAAAGTGGAATATCTCCAACCCATACGATTTTTCCTCCTGCATCAAGATATTTCCGAAATGTTGCTTGTGGCGACTCATTTTCAAGAATGGTGTCAGGTGCAATATCTTGAGCGAAAACAACAACAGTATTTTTCGCGGTTCCGTTGCTTATCTGCTCTACCATCCACGTTTTTAATTGATCGGCATTTAGCCCACGAAAACCTTTTTCTTTAAGAAAATCTTTTAATTTACCCGATGTTGGCGTCCAGGACTGCCAATACCGCGTATCATCGAAGAAGATTTTATCTTCTCTGGATGAATTACCTTCTTCTTTTATCCTAAATTGCGATCCCGGAATAATAGAAAAGTCTGTATCCCCCGGTTTCTTCCAGGCTACTACTAACCCTTCTCCACCATCCCATTGTTGCATTCTTGCTTCAAAAGCGTGCCATCCTTTAGTAAGAGTGACCGCTGTATTATGATCAAAATTACCTCCGCCGGATTCTCTACTCATCCCGTGGGGGCCATACCATGATAGAATCACGTTATCATCAATGAGAATTTCAGAAGCATCATCACTATCTACGGCAAATGAATATTTTCCGTTTTCAGGGATATAAATTTCTCCGTAAGCCCTCCACGCATAATGACCATAAGCTCCAACGGGTAAATATGAGGGTTTTGGCCCGTAAAACGAAATACCTGTATGCCATTGGTGCCACTCGATTGACCCCTCATGGATTCCCTTTCCTCCTAAAACGGGAGTATTAAAACGTAGCAGGAAACTTTCTTTAATTTGAACTCCCTCTTCAAATGGGTAAAATTTATCCATCAAGACTTCCTGATTTACTTCTGTGGGACCGTTTTTTGATACCCGCCAAAACCCATCGGGCTGGAGGGCGCCATAATTGTTGCTGTAGTCCTTATCGTTCCACCCGTGTATATCCGCCAACTCTTGATCGTCAATCGGTATATTCCCGTCCGGAGCAAGTTTAACGTCGATGTAATCCGCTGATCCCCAATTTCTTATGCTAATATCAAGTGCTCTCAGGTTCTCTTTTTGTTCCGTCACGTGAGTTGCCGTTACCTTATACACTCCACCGCCTAGATTTTCGATGGTAGGGGATACGAAATAATGCCCGTGTTTATCTGTATAAAAAGTAATCATGATATCCGGCATTACAAAATTATTTGGCGTAAAGATCGACTCAAACTCATCATGATTATTCGCATATTTTTTTCCATCCGAATTAGGCGTAGGGTCTTTCCAGTTCGTAATATCCACCCATTCATAATTTAATTGCCCCGTCCCTTTTACACCTTCCACTTGATCATTTGATGGAACATCCTGCGGCGGCTTTTTCACTTCTTCCGCTTTAATCGCCACAGTCTTTCCAATTAACCCATCCAATTTCGCCCTCATCACTTCATCGGCGGGTTTTAAAGATACAAGCCCCAGCGAACTTAAACGGTATTCATTCCCGCTTTTCGACAAAACCCCGGTAATATATCCGTCCGGTACATTGTCTTGAACTCCGGTTGAAGAAATGGTGCCCGTCGGAAGGTGTGCGGATACAATCTGATATACCTTATACCTTGCCTCTTCTTCGCTCCCGTTCGTCGCCATCTCCCGCGCGCCTTCCCATGCGGCGCTTGTGACCACCTGCTTCGCTTCATACAACTGATACCCCACAATTCCACCGATCACGATAAAGAAAAAAACGGGCGCAGCAATTAGATATTCAATATACTCGCCGCGCTTGTCTTTCAAAATACGTTTCATTTTAGATAAAATTCGCATAGATGAACCCCCCTAACACAGATAGAAAAATAAATGGCGCAAAGGGTAATGTGTAGTTAAACTCCACCTTCCGAATTTTCTTATATAAGCGTATTCCAAAGCTCGTAATAAGAGCTAGAATGCTCGCAATCGCTAAGAAAAAAACTGCAGATGTCCCAAAAGAAACTCCAAGCGCAGCCGAAAGTTTTACATCTCCTCCTCCAACCCAGTTTGTGTTTATCATGGCCAGGATAAATAAAGGGAGTCCTGCTAAAAGGAGCCCCCACAAGGATTCCACCGGTTGCCATAACCATATAAACCCGACTGCCGCAATGATGATCGAAACAGAATCTGGTATGGTTCGGTTTACAAGATCGGTGATGGCTCCAATCAAAAGCGCGATCAAGATGACATAGAAACCATAGTATTTTACGGTTGAATAGAAAAACGCAAGAAGAATGGCGGCAGTAACAAGCAGGATAGCTAATAATAAGTAGCCTACAATCCTTGTTGTCCATGAAGTTTGCCTATCTCGAATAAACCTTCCATACAAGAGATTGCTGCCTGTTTTAAAGTAACCACCAGCTTTTCTTAATAAACCTCGACCGATTTCTTTGATTAGTTCCAAAACTCTTCACTCCCCTGCTTTTCTTCGATCGGATAAATCATTTTCTTTTGAATCACATTTACTGTGGGTTGTTGTCCTAAAAATTTCCACGCAAACGAAAAATGGTTTGCCGTCACTTTGGCCGTTACCACGGCTTCGATAAAACTTTGCCCGCTTCGATTAACAGGGTAAAATTCAACCGATTGAATGGTACCGAAATTACTTGCCATCGTGTTGAATGTGTTTTGTGCGCTTGTTCTTGAGGCATTCACGTCTCCAGTCCTGGCATAAGTTCTCGCCCCCTCTCTTGCGGCAGAGAAGGAGGCATGGTCTACAACTTGTATGCTGCCTAGATCGAATACCACAAAGATGAGGAAGAGAAGAAGTGGTAATATCAGGGCGAATTCAACGATGGTGCCCCTCTTACTCCAATTCTTTGACATTATTCCACCCTCGCTTTCGTGCGGGATGTCGATTCAGCTTTCAGTACGATCTCGTTCAAATCGTTCACCGGAACAGGGGTACCTGTTAATGCATTGAAGAGTTTAAGGGCTGGGACGACAAAGACAGTTTTGACTCGCGCCTCAGCGGTAAAGTAGTATTCGTCCAAATCACTGTAATCCCCGCGATCATCCGGAACCCCATTTCCCGTCACCGCGTCACTTAAGCCGCTTGAAATTGGCTCTCCGTACGCTCGTGAAAGATCGACGGTAATTCTCGTCGTCCCATCCGTCCCCCAGCCCGGATGTTTTTCGATGTTTTCAAGCATAGTGTTTACTGCAATATCAAAGGCTTCCAGGTCGTCGTTAATCAGCCGATAGTTTTGTGCGACGGGATATACCCCGATCAGATTGCCGTTATCGTCATACCTGTTTTCATAAGTCACGTCTGTCATCACATGCGCCCTCATCACCCCGGCAAGGGAAGCGGCGTCCACCATCGCCTGCAGTTCGTTTTTAATCATCCGGATCTGGGTAAATTCGATAACAAGGGCTACAAAGAGAATAAGAACCGGCATAAGATATGCAAATTCGATTAAGAAACCTCTTTTGTTTTTGATAGACTTAAGCACACCCATTTCACCCCTTTTGAACCATATTTCGGTAAAAAGCCTAGCAAGCCAGCGGCACAAACGCAGCTTCAATTGCCAGCGCGCTTTAGTGGATGGCGAAATGCCGCCGCGTGCCCGATTGCTGCGGTTTGCCCTACAAGGCGTGTCCCTACAAAGTGCGTTGCAATACCGACGAGCGCAACGCATCTGGCGGCGGGTTTCAAAATTTGATTTCAGAACACCTCCTAAAGCCCCAAAATGTCCTCTACAAAAACAAAAAAAGGGAGATCGGCCAAAAGCCAATCTCCCGTAAGTTTAGTTTTCAGGCGGGGGCGGAGGCGGCGGATTGCAGGTGTAGGAATCTCTACCCGTCTCCACCCATCCTCTCACTGAAATGGTTGTGCTTGCATTCGTGGTATGACCAGACCATGTTGCGCTGCCTTTAATCGTTTTCGCATCATGGGTATCTCCACTCGTCGAAGGCCCCGATGTTGACGCATATTCCGCCAAGGTATAGGTGCCGGATTTCCCATCTACGGTGACAGTCACCACAATGGGGAAATTGCTGTTGTTCGTCACCGTGGATGTGACCGTATAGCTTGCACCTTTCCATACATAGTGAGCTTGCGGATTAGAGGGGCTGGAGCCGTAGGCGCACCCCGTTGAAATGCTTTGGCTTTTCGTCTCGTAGTCTTTATCGCTTGTCGAAGCATTAAGCGTAAGCCCCGCATTGGCGACGATAAACGTGAAGCTCGCGGAATTTACCTTCGGCATCGGGCTTGCCTTATCCGGATCGAAGGTTACCTTAAACGTCTGTGTGTTCGTTGAAGCGGTGGAGGGGATCGCAATCTCTGATCCGCTGATCATCTCCCCTGCCTTGATCGTCCCTGTCTTTACGGTTTTGGTTCCTCTTGCGTCGATGATCTCCGCTTTGTAAGCGTAGTCAATGGTGTTTGGATTCCTGAACGTCCAATTGGTTCCGAAGGTAGATGGAGTCCCTGCGTGGTTCGATTCCAGAGTCACTTCCGGCACTTTGAAGGCGATGTACACCGGGGTATCCGTATAGATTTTCCCCAAGTTCCGCACCGTTTTGTAATCGGGATGAACATTCGGATGCCGGTTCTCCGTTACCCGGATGTCTACATCGTACTTCGCCTGCCCCTCATGACGTTTCACGCTATCAAAGGTAAGCTCCGTATCCCCGGGGGGTAGCGTCACATTTTCCTGCTTTTGTTCCGTTAGGTTAGCTACTTCCGCATCCGGCGTCTTTGAGACGAGTTTTACGCTTGCGACAATCGTAAAGTAGTTCGGGTTGTTCACCGTCATAATCAGGCGGTGATCCCCGGCTTCCTTTTGTCTTAGTGTCATTGTCGGTGTTTTGATTTCGTCCAGCACCGTTGTGGTCTCTGTTACTTTTTGCTGGTTTTGTTTCCGCTCATAGTGTGAAGCATCCACCCATATCTGCCCAGCCGGATTCGTCTGAGTGGGGGGGACGGGGTAGAAGACCCGTTGCCCGTCAATCTCCCCCCAGTACCCCGTCATTACCCAGGTCTGCCCAGCCTTGTTTTTCAAGGTCACCTGCGGGTATTCTCCTTCTCCGGAAACGCGAATCCCAAAGTTGAGATACAGAAACAGGAGGAACAGGAGAAAGGAAATACTTAAAACGATAACATGAAACGGTATTCTTTTATGAAGCATTTTCTCACCTCACAATCCATTGTGTCCGTTTATACCGGACGATGAGCGGCTGCCGTTCAATCCAGTATCCGTCTTCGACCCATTCGTCATACTCTTGGTAAGAAATATTTTCCGTCGTGGTGTACCGCAGGAAGGTTTGTTTATCCTGAAGTTTGTCCGGCGGGTATGCGATCGGATCGAAGGGGTCTTTAGGATTCGGTACATAGGAATCAAGCCGTGCGGCGATTGTCCGCGAATCCCGAAGATTATTGACGTTTGTATCTTCCACATGACGCGCCATGATCTGGTTCGGCGTAAAGGAGAAGAACATTGCCGGACTTTGATCAGGATAGTAATTTAATTCTTCTTCCTGGAAATGACTGTTGATCTCGCCTGATCCCGTCCCTTTCATATTGGCGTTCTTGTCCAGTTTCAGGGCAGCCGTTACATAGAGAACGACGGGGTCTTTGCTGGGGTTTTGCGTTGCGTCCGGCATCTTCCAGAGGAAGGTTCCTTCCACCGTCTCACCCGGGTCTATAAATGTTTGGATCAACTCCGGCCATGTCCCGCCGTTTTCTTCTTTCAGTTTCATGTAGGGATCATCGTTAATCTTGGAGTGAAGGGTTTCAAAGCTTTCACCATCACTATTTGTTCCTGCGTAATACGGCACATAAGAGTTGACCGTTTTCGGTTTCCCATCCTTATCAAGGTAATTACTAAAGGTGTATTCTGTACCGTAAAAGACGCCGATGGGTTTGCTTTCAAATATCTTGGGGTGCCCCACGCCGTCCGGTTTGGTGCTTACGACATAATACCGAAGAGCAAGGCTTGTAATCGGCTGGTCGCTGTTATTGGTGATGGAATACCTTGCCGTATAAATCTTGCCGGGGATGGCATAAGAGGGATCGGTAATCGCCTTGCTTTCATACTCACTCTTCCCTGCTCCAGCCAACGCATTGTCTACTTTCGGGGAGATTCCCGTGTCGGTAATCTTTACCGTTATTGCGTCGGGTTGTTTTACTTTATAGGGAAGAACGAGGATGTTCCGCCAATCTCCCTTAAAGTACGCGTCTACAATGTCTTGTATAGAGGTGTTGTCGTCATAGAGTTGTTTCACTTCATTCTCGTACCCGCTCGACGGCCCAAAGACTTTTAAAGGGTCTTTCTTTCGGACCACCACATCTTCAATGGCCTTACGCGTTGTTTGGATAATCTGTTTTTGTGCGTCCGTATTCGACGGGAAAAGACGATCTCCATACAGAATCTTCGCCCGGCCATTTCCTACGTTTTGCGTGTGGAATTTGTCCAATTGTCCTGAGTTTTTCTTTGTTGTATAGTCCTTTTCGATCTTCCCGATAATTTTTTTGTAAAGATCGTCAGCTAAGGTATCGGCGATCGCTTCTTTATCAAAGAGGAATGTCATCCCTTTTGCGGTATAATCACTTTCCATTTGCTGGAGAATTTTTAGCGTTCCGGAATTATTGTCTCCGCCTTTTAATTTTAGAATAAACGCATTTTTCAGAGTTCCGGTTTTGTCATTTACGATATCTTCATAGAAACGGTAGGGATTTAAGATCGGTACGATCAGGATATACTGGGAATTTGTTGGTAAGGTTACGTTAATGAACGGAGTTGCGCTTACGGCGCTTGTGGGGATGATTTTACCCGGCTGTTGCATCAGCACATCACGAATAGAGATTGTGTCGATTTCGTTTGGGTATCTTTCACTTTTTGGCATATAGCTTGCTACAAAGACCATATACGGCACTTCTGTTGCCGCAAATACGGCAGGATTTCTCCGTTCCACCTTAAATTCATCCTGGTGACTGTTGTAATAGTCGAGGTTAGGGAAATATGCTTTTGAAGTATTGATGGAGCTAAAGAGGCGAATCGTCAGGGTGTCGTTTTGCTCCAGGATGTCGAGATTTCCCACCACCGAATCGCTTTTCTTCTTGTCCCCGGAAAGCATCGTCTTGGAAGCGGCGACCGAGTATTCGCTGATCCCGACGTTGGTGTAGTGGTTGAACCAATAGGTGGCATTCTTTTTCAGGACGTGAACATCTTTGTATTGCACCTCAGCCATAAACTCCAGTTGCACCGTTCCTTTCTCAATCCCTGCACCTGCGCTTCCTGTTGGTTTAAAGCCCGTAAAGCCCGTAGAGCGGAAGTTTGTTATCCCATAGTTTGTAGCGGTTTGTTTCGTAGAACTTATCCCTCTGTAGATAACTTCATAGGTATCGGGGCCATTTGTGTATTTCCCTTGCCAGTAGAAATAGCCGTTGGTCGTTTCCTTATTGATGAACGCGGTGATCCCGTCGAGGAAGTCCCAGGAGATGTAGGGGACTTCGACTTCTCTCCCGCCAGATACGGGCTCCCGCAATTTAAAAACATATTGATCATAATTTTGGTCAACGGTTACATTTCCTCGACTGTCTTTGTGCGTGATGACGTTGTTCAATATCCACCAATAGGAATGGTACATATCCTTTACCAAATCGGTTGCCTGCGGGACACCCGCCTCCCCGCTTAAAGTGGCGTCTACCCCGGGAGGGGCAGTAATCTTTGATTCGTTTATCAAGCGGAGAGACCAACCATTATCTTTATTCCCTTTGTCATCAATCCGGATATATAGCCCTGTCCCTCCTTGTTCTGTTACCGTAACCGCCTGAACGGGGTCTGTTAAAATGTTGTATTTGGCGATGTTTTCATTCCCCATTCCGGCGATTTTTTGAAATTTCCAGCTTGGATTCGAACTAAAATAGTTGTGATTGGGGTAGCTGGAGAGATTAATGTCGAATTTGTTATTACTATCAAGGCTGCCTCCGAAAACAGGGAAGGAGGCGAGAAGCGAAAAGAGAAGGACCAAAACCAAAGAGGCGCTTATCCATCGTTTGTGTCGCAAAATCGGTTTCATCTTCATCATAACCGGCGCAGGAGACCCCTGCCTTCAGGCATGGGGAGGAATGCGCCTTCCCTCCTTTCAAATCACCAATTTGTAAAACCAGCTCTGATGGAATACCTTTTGACATTTTGCCGGATCGGCATGTTGCGTCACACGCTTGTTGGCAAAATCAAAGCTGTGCAGGCTAAGTTTCCCCTTCGTTGTCCCACCCGTCCGGTACAGGTTGCCTTCGTACCAGACAACGGTGTTTTTCCTGAACCCACACGCCACCGATTCTCCATAGGGCTTCCTTATGCCCCCTTTCTCCGGCTCCAGCCGGTGCAACTGCCTGCGTGCAATCTCCGGCCTCCGCCATACCCCGAACGATGTGACTTCCGTCCGTTTGGTCCGGATCACCAGCCAACAGAGGACAAAGCCGTCAACGGCTTGAGAATAAAAGCTGTGCTCGCCTTTCTTGCCCGTCTTTGTGAGCCCAAGTGTTTCCCTCGCCTTTGCCGTTTCTTTCGCGTCAAACAGCCGCAAGTCACCTCTTCCCTCCAGGAATTGATACAGCTTCCGTTTGTTTTCCATCGTCCAGGTGAAGTACTCACGGCCCTTCACCCCTTTCAGCCTGTTACCGTCAATCCGCATATCTTCTACGGCAATTTTCGAAATTGGATAGATAGCGAATAAGTAAGATAGAAACTGTATCCGCATGTCTACCTTTGCCTTGATCGACGGTGGAAGCCACCCTTCAGGACGTTTACGATTGGAAAAACGCTTGGGCCGTCTTCTTGTCTTGCGGAACCGCCTGGCACGGCGCATATTCCTGCGCGTTTCCATCTTGTCTTTGATCCGGTTTTTCACCACCAACATGCCAGAAAACTGCATCTGCTCCTTTGTGGCGATTGCCACCCCGTCATAATTGGCTCCCGGATCAATTCCTAGTGCCATATCTTGTGTATGTTTGCTCGTTGGTGTGGTTAACTGAATAAAAAAGATTCCGGTTTTCGTCCACTTTTTCACAGCCGCGCCGCTTCTTAGCAGCTTTCTCGCTTTTGCAGGCGTACACGGCATAAGCGGTGTTCCATCCATGTGTACAACAGGTACTTTCCGCACGGTACTCGTGCCTCCTTTTGGAGTTTTGTGCCCTTCGACCATGCCTGTCAGGCTTAGATGTGCAAAAACACATCGTGGCATTCAACGATTCTGCCGCATATCCCCAGACTAGGGCGTGCAGCCGGGAGGTGCTTGGTAGCCCGTCAGGGCGTAGGCTTTCGCCTCGGTCTAGTCAACGGTTGCCTTGGTATCGTCATCCCAAGCTCACGCCTTCAGGCGTGGGGTCGTTGACCCTCCTTATCTCTTGGAATCAAAAGAAAAGGAGCCGTCGATAGGACGGCTCGCTAAACGATTTATTCTTTATTCGCTTTTCTTGTACCACGATCTCGATTCTTCATACGTTGCTTGCGGAATCCAAGCGGCTGCATCCTTTGTCCACGGCCTCCATTCGCTGCCGGGTGTAAAGCTTCTCCGCTTGGTGAAGTAATCGGGCAGAATCTTACTTCCAGGTGAAAGATCACTTTCTTCCATGAAATAGCCTCCAACTACAAACTGGAAATCACCTCCGCCACGAATTGCCTTAACCATATAGTCCGTGTTATTCCAGCGATACTCTTCAACATACTTAAGGCTAAAGTCATTATCGGAGTAAACCACAAAAGGAGGGCTAAAGCGGGTATTTAATTCCCCGGTAGCTCTTCCTGTTCCAGAATAAAGACCAATAACCACACCTGATTTCTTGATCTCCTCGAAAATTTCCGGAGTAGCAATCTCGCTTAATACTCCGTTGAATTTTTCGTCATTGAATCCTGCCCATCCGACATTATTTACATAACTTCCAATCGGATTTTTGATGGTAACCCGGAATGCGTAACGCTGTCCAATGGGACGGAAGATGAAGCTGTCCAGTTTTCCTTCTTCGTTAAAGTGATAGTCGAGGAGAATGGCGTAGTCGAAGGACCAATCACGTATTACTCCAAAGGAATCTGTTAGTAATGCTTTTGGAACCTTATCCCATGATTCGTATCCCATATTTTTAGCGATCCTGCTCATCACTTCTTTTTCATAAGGGCTGGCGGGAATGGGGCCTTTGTAATAGGCCCAGAGAAGCTCTTGCAGCGAAAGGCGCGGAAAGGGATCAGAATTCGGTTTGCTGATTTCGTCCGGATGTTCCTTTCTGTATTTCTCTGCCATTTGAAGCCCCTGCTTGAAATCCGGATAAATCCTCGTCACCCGAAGATAGGCCAAACCACCGATTCCCCAGTTATCCCAAGTCTTGGCCCCTGTCTCACCCCATGCCTTAATAAAATCCTCCTTCGTCAGGGGCTGTACATTCCTCGGACCTCCCGTCTCCACATAAACCGCATATGCCTTGCCATCCCACGTCACCTTCGCTCCGTAGCGTTCACTTACAAACCGGATCGGCACGAGCGTCCGCCCGTTCACAATCTTCGCAGGCACATCGAGCGGTACAATGCCGCCGTTGGCATAGGCCGTCTTCTTCCCGATGGTGATCACCACCGTCCGCCCGTCCGGCGCCTGAATCGTCACTTCCTGCTTCTCACCGTTCCATTCTACATCCATCCCCAGGTTTTCGCTGATCACGCGAATAGGTACGAGGGTCCTTCCGTTTTCAATGATGGGAGGAACATCTGTTTTCACTTCTCCACCGTCGATAAAGAGCCTGGCGACCTTCGGTGCGGCTTCAACACCACCACGAGGAAGGTTAAGCGATGTCGCGGTCAACACAAACACAAGCACGAGAGATAACAATCGAAACACATTTTTCTTCTTCATAAGCAATATCCTCCTTCTAAATCGATTTCGTTTGAGTATGTGAATTTATGATTGGTGTCCGTTTGTTCCTGCTACTTATTATAACGGCATTCCTTGGCAAAAGTTTCATCAAGACGGTATGCGCATACCTTCTTCATTCTGTCTCCAGCCTCCCTTTTCCTGCTATTTTACGTCTTCACTTTCCACACCCCTTTCGTGTATCGGCTAAATTCCCCTTCACCCTATGCAATAAAAAAGGCCCACCCTACTCTTTTGGAGCAAAGTGGGCCGGTAAAAACGCCCTTTCCGAAAAAGGGCATAGCTTCGCCATTGAATTGTCAAGTCTATTTTAGCAGGTTTTCGAATGTCTTACAATATATTGTCCAATACTTACCTTTTATGAATAACTTCTTCGTTGACAATGATTAATGCTTGCTGTTCTAACTTGTATGCTTCATATCGAAGTTTATTAGCTTCTAACGCCAAGCGGTTTATTTCGTCTTGTATACCTCGATTTATTAAAGGAATTTCAATTTGTGAAACATGGTTATCATCAATTTCATCTACAACAGACCCATAAGTAAATCTTTTTATCAATTCATATCCATATGGACTGGAAAGAAATACATAGAGGTAGCCAGCTATTGAATCAGAAGAAGGAATAATTCTAATCACGTGTTGATTCATCGTCCAGTTTTCCCAATGTTTTGGTACAAGGGCTGTTTTCCCAATAGTTCCACTACAAGTAATTAATACCATGTTCTCAATTAAGCGCAGCTCTTTCTGAATTCTATTCTTATGATGTCTTGTAGATAAATATTTTTTATTTGACGGGTCAAGCTCATATATTTGCTTGCCGCCAAAGAATACAGTTCCTTGACCTTCCTCAACGTAAACCCTTTTAAAGCGTCCAGGAAGGATTATCTTTTTACTAATCCGTTCATCACCAATGGTTGTAACCTCTTCTGCATGACTTTTAAGATGATTAATGATTGATTTGACAATTGGTACATGAAAAGAGGCTTCAAATCGGTTACTTAACTCAGAAAACTTTACTGAATAATTCTTTAGATTAGACGATGTATCAAAATATTCTGGTTTAAAATCATCAATAGGAGGAAGTCTTAACTCATTGACCATTAACTCCTCGGCTTTATCAAGTAATTCATTTGACTCGTCCCGTAGTTCATAAGACTTCATCACAAGCTCGTGAATTTGTTTCTTTAGCATACTAGGTGGATTGGGTATAGGAATATTGTTTAAATGCTCTGGTTCAATATGTGATACAACTGCACCATAGTTATTGGTATTTATAAGAGTATTCCCTATCTTTGTTTTTAGGAACGCGTAAACATATCCAATATCAATTTCATCTTTACAATCAATTCTTATTAAGTCGTGACTGAATATCTTGTTATCAAGCGTTTTTGAAACAATACTACAACTCCCAATAGTACCGGAGCAAGTCAAAAGAATTTGTCCCTTTTTTACCCTTAATTCTTCAATATCAGTCTTTGTAGCTTCAGAAATATACCCACTAGGTTTTGGATAAACTTCTAGTATTTGTGATGGCTGATAAATTGGGAAAGGAGATTTTTCTACCCAGATTCTTTTAAAGCGCGGTCTATGGTAAGCAGTAGCTAAGCCGTTATCACCACAGAATGAAGATAACTCCCACTTACATTTTTTAAGAATTTCTCTCGCGTGACGACCCTCAATATTGTAGACACTAGCCTCCAGCCTTGTATCACTATTTAAAACTTCCGACAGACTAACACTGCCCCAATTTAGTTCCTCTTGAGGCATATCAATAATTTCTACTTCAGAAATTTTCCGAGCTATTGCATCTTTGTTCGTTTCTACCATGTTATTCCCTCCTGTTGCTTCCAAATCTTAAAAACATCAGCAATAAGAGGGGTTTGGTCATCGCGAATTTTCGTTTTTGAGATGGTTTTAACAGTTTTTGTTCCGTCAGCTATTTCTCCAATGGCAAGAACGTTATTTTCCTCTGGCACCAACAGTTCATTACCGTATTTGTCGCGTTTAAATAAGGTGTTACCTCTTTTGTCGTGTCCTATCCGTTCAGCCATAGCCATGAAAATATTGTAGTCAGCCATTTTCCTGCTTTTCTCTTCAAAATCAATCTCTTGTTGACTCTTCTTTTGAAGAACCAAAACAGAAGTCTGTGTTCCATTTCTAGGTTGAAAGGTATCAACATGCAAATCAATACTTGCAATAATTTTTGCGTGTTTTATAATCCACTGCCGAATATATCCTAAACCTGGAGACCCTAAAATAGCATCTGGTAGCACAATACCCATACGTCCACCATCTTTTAGGAACTGCATACATCTCTCAATAAATAATTGTTCTGGAGGTACAGAAGATTGTAATCGGCTGGTTTTAACCCAATAACCGTTATTTTTCTCCCAGATATGTCCTAAATCATACTGTTCTAAAATTGCTGGGTCTTTAATAGGAATTTTACTTCCAAACGGAGGATTTGTAACTATTACATCAAACAATGCTATTGATTTCGAGTTACGAATTGCCGACCTACTTATTCCCAATATATCACTGAGCTTTTCTTTAATATCACTTGACCACTCATGAGGCGGCAGGAGGGAATTAATTCGGAATATATTACCACTCCCGTCATTGTTCATTACCATATTCATTTTTGTTGCTTTAACAAGGTCAGGGTTAATATCAAAACCGAAAAAATTGCTGGATGCAACGTCAGATATCTTGTCCTGGAACATTCTGTATTCATCGTGATTCCATTTAGGGCGTGGTTTTCCAAAAACAGCCTCCATTTGTTTTTCAAGCTCTTTTATTACATTATTCATTGCAATAACAAGAAATCCGCCTGTTCCACATGCGGGGTCCAGAATTTTTTCGGTTGATTTAGGAGAAAGCATTTCAACAGTCATGTGCATTACATTTCTCGGAGTAAAAAACTCGCCTCTATCACCCCGTAGATTTGCTCCTACTAACTCTTCATAAGCTTTACCTTTAATATCAATATGGGTATTCAAAAGGCTGTAGCTTTGAAGCTCGCTAACAATATAGGCTAAACTTCTAGGTGATAAACCTATTTCGTCATTATGTTCAAATATTTTATTATGACGCCTTTTTACTCTCTCGAATATCTTCGATATTCTTTTTTTTACTGTAAGTTGACCATCAGGGTTTGACCGTTCAGATGAAGTTACGTAAAATTCAAGTGGATTAGGAATGTTTCTTTCGTCTTCAATTTTACAGAAAATGACTTTGAGTAACTCAAAGAAAGCTGGCTGTTTTTGCATTCCATCATTAGCGTAAATGTGATTATGACAGGTCTTGAAGACAAATAAAAGGTTGTCCTCAACAGCGTTGCGTAATGATACTCTTTTAGGTCTATCTATGTCTTCAACTGAGCCGTCAGCGGAAGGTATATCGTTATAATCTATAAACTCAATCTGTCCTTTCTCGTTAATCACTTTTCTTAAAACTTCTTTATACTTACCATTAGTCCACATACCCCACTCACAGTTAGGACAAGCAGACATATAAGATTTTAGCTGTTCTACTCCATCTTTTTTATTTGTAGGCTCAACGGTTTCTTTTTTACACTCGATGATAAGTTTTACGTTTTCCTGACTAAAGCTCTCTACCCCATCCGGAAAAATAACAATGTCTGCTCGAGGTCTTCTGGAACCAACTTTAATTCCATACTCAACTTTTATTCTTTCTCTCGAGTATTTGAGCTCATTAACTAGTCTTTTTTCAATGTTTTGCCGCACATATTCTTCCGGGGTGTCATTCCTAAATTTACCATCTATATAATCGCATATTTTTCCTTCCGGAATAGTAATAATTGAGGTTGTTTTTTCATCATCTATTATATTGGCAGTTACTGACATTTGCTATACCTCCTTATCCATGACAAAATTTAAAAACCAAGGGTTTTAGTGGTCGCTTTTCGACTAACAGGCTACGTTGATTATTTTAGCAAAAAAAAGTCCTATTGGATACCCTTTAAGGGCTGGGGATGAGGTATGCGCATACCTCAATCTCTAAACCACCCCTCATCCCCCTTCACCCCATAAGCCAGCGCCCCTTCAAGCGCCCGTTCAGGAATATATCCTGTTGCTTTCAACGTGTTTCCCTCACGAACAAAAATATCCTTCACATCCGGCTCTTCCGTCACTTCGCTAATTCTGTCACAGTAACGAATTCCGGTATGCGGGTCCTGTTTCAGATGTACGATCAAGTGCAATCCGGACGCCGCAAAGGACAATTTTTCATCCAAAGAGAGATCGACCGCTTCCCGCGACATCGAAAGCATCATCGGTATCCGTTTGAAAAAGGCTTCTTTCGGGCTATTGGCATGAACCGTAGACATCGATCCCTCATGTCCAATCTGCATCGCTTGAAGCATGTAGAAGACCGCACCATCCCGTACTTCTGAGACGATCACCCTCGTCGGCTTCATCTGTAACGCGAGCTTTAAGAGATTTCCTAAAGTGATCTCTCCAGTCCCCTCAACGGATGGCGGTCTTGCAACCAACCTTCTTAAATGAGGAACGTTCATCGGCGTTTCCATGACTTCTTCAATAAGAAGCGGATATTCATCTTCTCCAAAGTGCTTACTTGCAATGGCGATCATACTTGTCTTCCCGGTCCCCATCCCGCCTGTAATCAGGATGTTCCGCCTTCCCTTAATTGCAAATTTAAAAAATTCCCCGGCTTCTACCGAGAAATACCCGCTCTGAATCAAATCGTCCACTGAAGGAAGTGTTACAAATTTCCGAATGGCAACGGTAGGATAAAGCGCAATCGGCGGAATCGCCACCGCCGTCCGATACCCTTCCGGTAAGGTAAATGATGTGATCGGGTGGGATATATCTACCCTCGCTTTGGACAGAAATGCGAGCTTTTCAATGAACATCATCAGGTGTTGCTGGTCTCGGAATGATTGCGGGAAAATATATTTCTTCCCATATTTTTCATAGGTGATGTCATCATGCTTATGGATAATAATATCGCTTACACCGGGGTCTTGTATTAGTGGTGCGATAACCCCATAACCTTTGATATCAATCATCACTTCTTCGACGATCCTATCCGCTTGTTCCGTAGAAATTCCATAACGGCTCGTCAAAAAGTGGTGAATCCTAAAGTAGACTTGAGTTTCTTCTTCTAACGTGATTTTTTGTTCCTGTATCTCACGTGTAAGAAAATTTCTTGCAGAATTAAGCAATTCTTCATCGAATTCTTCTTTTGTGAAATCTTCTTTTGTAAAGATAGACGGATTCATTCTGTTCCCCCCTAGCCAAGGTGAACAGGGGGTAAGCACGCCTACCCCCTTCTCCTTGTTCTAACTTTAATTACTAGTTACTAGTACCTAAGAAAATATTCTTTAACTCATTGAATTTCCCGACGATTGCACCCCCCATTCCGGTTAGCGCCGGGATAGCTGCCAGAGCGATGAGAAGGATGATAAGCGCCTTCTCAACGATGTCTCCGCGTTTACCGCCTAAGAGTCCTTTCGCCTTCATCTTGAACATTTCAAAACGAACGAATCCTTTTAGAATGAAATCCATACCTACACCTCCTTTCATTAAAAAATATCGAGAGGGGGGTATGTGTTTACCCCCTCATATATACACCGCTTTAATTGCTTGTACCCAAAAAGATATTTTTTAACTGCTCGAACTTCGATACAATCGCGCTCCCCATTCCGGTTAACGCAGGAATAGCTGCCAGAGCGATGAGAAGGATGATAAGTGCCTTCTCAACGATGTCTCCTTTCTTGCTGTTCTTGATTTCTTTTACCCTCATCTTAAGCATTTGGTAATGAATAAAACCTTTTAAAACCAGATCCATCCTTTCACCTCCCCTCCTTTGTATTTTGAAAAGCAAGCTCGTCCCTCCCTTCCAAAATTGGGTTTCTTCCCAGCCCTAAAGGGTGGAGATTCTTTCTTGCTCATCACGAGCTACACGGGTAGATGCGGATGCTACCATACACCCGTGATGGAAGCCACGATTCAGGCTCTCAGGTCTAAACTCTGTTGCTTCTAAGCCTTTTTTTGGCTTCCACCCTATGTAATAAACAAAAAAGCCTACCCTGCAATACAGGGTAGGCTCCGTTTCTGCCTGGAATAACCAACCTTAAAAACCGTTTAAAAATCCAATGACAAGCGGTCCCCATGCAAAGGCAAGGACGGCCCCAAAGAACATCATAATGGGTAGAGTGAATTTCGCTTTCGCTTCTTCCGATTGTTTTTCGATCCTTGCCTGCCGTAATTCCCTTAAGTGCCTTACGATCTCTTTGACCGACTCAGAAAACCCTCTGCTCCCCGTTTTCATCGCCTGGATTAACTGGTCAATGAAAGCGTACATTTCCTGAAGCTCCATCACATTAGATACCTTCAAGAGAGCTTGTTCCGCAGGTGTTCCCATCCGGATTTCTACGATTGCCCTATGAAGTTCTTCATACAATTCCCCTTTTTGCCCTACTACGGCCTTTTCAAGTGAATCAAGCGGTGAAAGTCCCGCTGACACACCAACGGCTGTAAGTTCCGCTAAATTAAGCACATCCCTTCCCATCCTCACCCGTTTCTTTTTCCATTTCCCCTTTATTTGGGAAGAAGGAACAAGGAGGACAAGTGCAACCACTAGATAGACAAACGGCGTTTTCAGGATAACACCCACCGCTAGAAGAAGAAATACGGCTAAATATTGTAGCCCCACAATTTCCTTGGCTGAAACGGTGTCGATTCTTAATTTATCCAAATTGATTTGCATTTCTTCTTCTTGCTTCGCGATATACTTCACTTTATGCAGGAGTTTTTCGTAGAAAACTTTTCCCAATCTCTTCGCTTGGTTTAAAAGTGATTCTTTTTTGATTGGCACTAAAATCTTCTCTAACCGATTTTCGGGCATAAGGGATAAATAGAGAAACAAAACTGAAGTTACGGTGAGAATTACAATGATCGTCTCCATCTTTAAAACTCCTCGATCTTGTTTAATATCCGAAAGACCATGTACCACCCGATAACCATCAGGACGATCCCGATGAGCAGAAAAAGTTTAGCGTCTGTAACCAACGTCTCAAAAATCTGCGGAGACATAAGTTTAAAGATGATGAGTATTCCAATCGGCACACCGCTAATAATAACCCCCGACCATTTCTGATAGGTTGTTTTTGCCTTAATCTTTTCCTCAACCTGCTTACCTTCGCGGATACTATTCGCTACACTTCTCATAACTTCCGGTACTTCCTGACCTCCGAATTCCGTCGCGAGTGACGTAGCGTGGTACAGCATGTTAACCTCTCGTGCATCCCATTTTTTTGCAAATAATTCAAGCGCTTTAGATAAAGTAAGTCCTCCGTACCTTACTTGATTAACAACCGTTTCCAATTCTTCTTTAAGCGGGGAATGTACATACTTCGCCGCCTGTGAAAAAGAATCAAGCAAGGTAGACCCACCCCTTACGGTCGCAGAAATGACCATCATCGCCCCTTCCATCTCTTCTAATAGTTTCTTTTTCTTAAAGTTTGTTCTCCATTGTTGAATGAGGTTCGGAAGTTTTACTGCCAAAAAGTATCCAAAGGGAAGAGAAAAAAGTCCGGCTTGGCGAGACACAAATATACTAAGCACGATATAAAAGAGAACAGCCCCGGAAAGTCCGTAGACCCATCGGGGCAGTTCCAATCCGACTTCTTTTTTCTCCCATATTTTCCTGATGACCTTCTTGGAAAAAAGCGATTCGAGATGGTTGGTAGGTTTTAAGCCCAGCCAAATTAAGAATACGGATAGGGAACTTATGAGTGAAATGGTAATTGTCATCTTATTCCTCCTTTCTACCAAAGAGTCGGCTTAAAAAAGATTGTTTCTTTTTCGCTACAAAACTCCCTTCGGGAAGGAGGTTTTTGGTTAGCTCTTTTAGTGCCTTTCCATATTTCGTTTCGAAGATCGCATCTGTAACCGCGTTTTTCTCCGTTCTCCATTTTCTAAGCTCAGGGTCTTCCGGGATTTCTGCGAAAAGCGGAAGGCCAATTTTCTCCGACACACTCTGAAGTGTGTATAGCGGTCGATCGGGTATCTGATTTAAAACAAGGCGAAACTTTTCAAGCGGCAGATTTAATTTTGTGACTGTCCTTCGGATAAACCCACTTGATATATCAATACTGTCAATATCCGCGCCGCTTACGAAAAGAATCGCGTCGCTGATCTCCATCGCTTTCACATTTCCACCCCTCAAGTCATCCGCCAGATCGAAGATCAGAATATCAAAGTGATTTTTCAAGATATAAGCCACTTTCTCCGTAAGCTCTGCTGTGATCAGTTCGTTATCTTCGACATTCATAGGACTCGCAAGGTAATAAAGGCTGGGGAGACTTGTTTCCTGAAGGAAATCTCGTATCTTGTCCCAAGAGCGGTATTCTTTCTCAGGAAATCGATGGAAATTGACGATGGTTTTAATTTTCTGCATGTCGTCCGTGATAGAGAAAAGGCCGAATTTCCTTGCAACATCCGACCCTTCTCTCGTATGGTCCAAGTCTATAATGCTCACTTTGAGATTGGTATTCTTCGCAATTGAATACCCAAGAAAGGTTGCCAATGTCGTTTTTCCTACGCCACCCTTTGGTGAATATACGGCAAAAATCCGGTGTTTCAAAACACCGAATTTAGCCGTTTTTTCGCTAACCTTCATTTTACGGGCAGCGATGTCTTTTTTCTTCACATCATCCTCTTCTGTCGGGTCTGTTTTTTCTTCCGTTTTTGTTTCCGTTGTTTTTAGAGTTTCTTTCTCCATCCCATGAACAACAGGTATCGCACCAAGGGGTGCCAATGCTTTCCAGACATCAAGATTGATCGCATTTACTAATACCCATACTTTTGCTCCAGCCTTCGGCTTAATGTCTTTGAGAAGTGTTACGGCATCTTCCAGCGGGAAACCGAGAAACACCCCGTCGTACCCGGCTGAACGGAACAAATCGGCAGCTTTTGGGATTGAGGTAGCGAGAGCCACAACGTTGTGGCCCATCTCCCTCAAATTTCTCTGTTGTTCATCGATAAATCCGCTATCTCCCGCAAGTAAAACGTTCACTGTTTTCACCTCTTTCTTTTTCTTTTAGTGATTCTGACCTTGTAGCGGAAGGAGAACCACTTGAATGGTCGATCCCGCCGCAATCGCCCTTTCATATGCATCGACTCGATCTTGAGGCACTGCTAAAACAATCGCTTCATTCTTGTTTGCCGCCTGATCGTTATTCTTCTGAGGTGCAGGTGTGCCTTTAATCACTTCCACCCCTTCAAGTATTTTCTCTGCCCCCGCCTTGGAGAGCGCGTACACATCCACCTTATCACCTGGAAGTACACTTCCACCTACCGTTGTTTCAATCGACAAAGGAAGAGCGATAGCAACTAAGTCTCCCCCCTTTTGAAGTAGGGTACCGCTTACCCTCGTTTTCTCTGTGTCAATAAACATCTGAAGCCTTGCAATCGTGTCTTTCAGTACGATCCCGCGGGTGTTTTTCCCTGTCACGACGTTTTTATCCGTAATGGCATCCTGAGGAACGGCTGCCACCGGCAACTCTTTTTCAATCAACATATCTGGAGAAAGTGGTACGGTTGGATCTACATCTTGTGTAAATGCATAGACTGTTTTTGTTTCCGAAAACTTTTTAATATACCCATTCACCAGATATCCCGCAAGTACAGCGAGAATCAGCCCAGTAAGCAAAAAGACTTTTCTTCCTTTCACTTTCTATTCCTCCTTATTCTTCTTTCGGGGCTGGAAGGAGTTAATCCAAGTTTAACTCTGCCGCCAGTTTTGCAATCGCATAATCAAACGGATGGCGCAAGTATGCAGGTTTTCTTTCCGCAAAAGCAGAAGCCACTCCGTCTGATTCTTCAATTTCTACGAGTTTGCCCCCAGCAAGACTTCTCATCAGATGAACAAAGGAATACCGGAGCGGTTTGGTTTCATCAATCCGATTCACGACGAGAAGATGGCGTTCATCCATCCCGTCTGTATAAGCCTCCAGCTTCATGTAGTCGAGTTCCGACGGGTTTACAACCGTAACAATCCTGTGTGCCAAATCCAATAATTCCTCTTTATATGGCGAATACGAAGGAACGTCCGCTACGATGATATCCGCATTTCGTTCTAACCCTTTTTGAATGACGATTCTTTCTCCCTTTGTTTCAAAAAGATCACCAAAGCCTGTTTCTTTCAGCACTTCGTTATTTGGCGCACTTCCATAATGGAAAGCTGCATCCCCTGTATTTGATACATCCAAAAGAAGGGTCTTTAATCCTCTCGCGCGATAAAAGCTTGCTAATGAGGTTGCAACCGTTGTTACTCCTGAACCCCCATTTACACCATGAACGATGACAAGTTTTGCCGTAGTTCTAAGTTCCAGAGGTTCCTCTGTTTCCTTATGTTCGCGGAAAACATAAAAATCTTCATTTTCTCGTTCAATAAAGACCCTTGCATCAGGGAGCTTGGGATCTCTTAACACTTTTTCTATCTCATTTTGAACCCCAGACATCCTCCATTCTGTGCCGGTCAAAACTTCCTCAATGCCGTTTTCTTCAGCATAACGTTGAAATGCTACGCCTTTTTCGTCCAATTCCCCGGTCATAATGACTATAGGCACGGAAGCTTCCGTTTGGATAATCACATCATCAATCATCTTCTCGTTTACTTCGTTTCCGCGGACAATTAAGACTACCTTCGCTTCTTCTAAGGAATCTGTTAGATTCCGAAAATGTAGTTTAAAACGCCTTTTCATCTTTTCATCTGCAATTAAATAAATCACTGTACATTCACTCCTTCATTGATTTTTTGACTTTTTCGTAGTGCTTCTTCAAGCGGCGCGACAATCTTATTTTCTTTTATAAAGACTGCCGTTGTTCTCTTTTTTATTGCTTTTTCAATTGTTTCCAAATCCTCCGGCACAATCGCCGTTAAAGGCAACCCCAGTCTGCGTCCAACTTCCCAAGGCTCTAAACCTTCTCCAACTTTGTAGCGATTTACTATTAAACGGATTTCATTTTCTAATCCCCTCCCTTCTTTTTCCATAAATCGCTTCATAATGGAGACCGAAAGGCTTTCCGGTACTGCCACTAAAAAAAGTGTGTCGCATTTTTGCAACACACGAAGCGTTTCATCATTGATAAGGTTTCCAAAGTCGATGACGATATATTCATAATCATCGACAAACCTCTCTACGTGAATATCTTTATCCACCATCACCCCACCAAGTATATCGGAGATATCCGGAAGGATTCGATCTTCTCCGAAAGCAGCCATCGTCGCCCCTCTGCTTCCTGAATCTGCATCAATGAGCAGGGTTTTCTTCCCTTTCCTTTGAAGAAGGGCGGCAAGATTTGTGGATAGCGTGGTTTTCCCTACACTTCCTTTTGTACCGCTAAAAAAACCAATAATACGCGATTGAGTCCTATTCATCGGTTTCAATGCATTTGTAATATTAAAAGATGAATTAGGAATTGTATTTGGTTTTAATCCAAATATTTCATCCACTGTTTTCCCGCTGTTGTAAGATACTTCATAGGTTCTATCCTTGAATTCAGCAGTTCTTTCCTTCTTTGGGATCTTCATTTTTGGCCATCTTATCTTTACAGAAGGAATCTTTATAGATGGAATTTTCAATGAGGGGAATCGTAGAAGCCTTTTTTTAGGATCACTCTCAGTTACCCTTTTTCTTTCTATTTTTCTTTCCTTTACTTCTGATTTTACCTCCGGCAAAGGGGGTTCAATCTGCATTTGAAAATTTTCGCTTTCTTCTTCTACTTCTTCTTCTGCGTCTAACCGCCCGGCAAGCATCATCCGTGCATAAGCAATTGAACGCTTCTTTATAAGCCAATCTACTGCATCTTCTATGCCAAACTCTTCTCTGACGTGAATATCATAGACTCCTAGTTCAACTAACCCTGTTATGACATTTCGAGATTCGTATAGATCACTAAAGACAAAAACCATCCTGAGTGATGGCTCAAGAATACGAATCTCTTCGATCAATCTCAGGTATTCCTGATCTGAAATAGACACTTGGGGTCCGTACAAAAATGCAAGTTTGCTTTTTACCTGTCTGCTCTTCACGGCAGCATGAAATTGTTCGAGATTATAATCCCTGCCAATAACAAGAAAACCTTCTTCAGAAAGGAGTCTGGCCATTTCATCAAATTCCGGCTCATTTGAAAAAACAAGATGAAGATTTTCCAAATAATAAAGCACCCCCAATATTTGGTTTTTATCTTATTAAAATACCTTTCTACCTTAGAAAAACAAAAAGCCCACTTTACTCTTTTGGAGCAAAGCGGGCCATTAAAATGCCCTTTCTGAAAAAGGGCATAGCTTCGCCATTGAATTGTCAAGTATTATTTTAGCGGGTTTAGCGGAAAAATTCAATAGATAATGCAAAATTAACCGCTTATTTCGAGCGCAAATTTAACAGCTTCTAACCTCTTTTTGCTCTTTGGTTTCTCTATTCCTTTGTAGAGCATATACAGTTCCACATCACGTTCTATTTTTTCCCAAAAATTGGGGTCGTCTGAATAGGCAAAGCATTCTCCTTTCTTCCCTAGCATAACTTGCAATGCTAAGCATTTTCGTATCTTTCCTGTTTCGTCCCTCCATGCCTTAACGCAAGTATCACACTTTTTTGGCATTATTTTTTTCTCCTTTCTTTGTGTTAAACAAATATCCTTGTCCAAAACGAAAACCTATTTCTTTTGCCCATTCTTTTTCCTCTTCTGTTTCGATTTCCTCTACTATTAATATTTTTTGCGTGCCCAATAGCTCTTCCAACAGAGTTTCTTCTACATCATTCTTTCGCACCTTGTACCCATCCACTTGTATATCCCGCCACATCTCCCATTCACTTAGCTTGAGATCGTCTGCAAATACCATAAGGCCTCTTTCTTTGAGCAAATGTGTTGCTATCGCTAAATCTATTTCCGTTTTAGGTCCCCATTCTACAATCTCTACACCACCTTCCCATGTAAGATTCGTCTTTAGGAAAAAAGAGAGTGATGAAAGCGTGATGTTCATCGTGATTGGAGAACGAAACGTCTTTTGTAGGTCGATCCCATACAAGATACAAGCAAGCTCTCTACCCCAAAGATCAATTCGATCATATGTCGAAAAAAATTCCTGTATACTCATTGCTCTTGGGCGACATAAAAGCTCAAAGGACAGAATTTCTCCGGTGACAAGGTTAATGATCGGCTCTTTCGCTAAAGATAACAATATATCTCCCCTTTTCGTGGTTTCTGTTTCTAACCTCCATCTATAACAAAAAAGCCGTCCTTTTTAAGACGGCTTATTAGAAGGCTGATTATTTACTCCTCCCCATGATCCCCTCCCCCGACTTCAGGGAATGTATTATCTTTTATCGAAAAATGCATCGCCGGATCGGTCGCCACATCATCAACATAAATTCCGAAATGCAGGTGTGGACCTGTCGAAAGCCCTGTTGAACCTACAAGTCCGATTGCCTGCCCGGCTTCTACATCCGCCCCAGCCGTCACCTTAATCTCCGAAAGATGTCCGTAGAGCGTTTTTACCTTCGGATCACCGTCTGTCAGAACAATGATCGCATTCCCGTAAGCTCCGTACCAGCCAGCGTAAATCACCTTACCGGAATATGCCGAATAAATTTCCGTACCCTTTGGAGCCGGAATGTCTATACCTTCATGAAAACTTCGTTTATGCGTAACCGGGTGTTCACGCCATCCAAAAACCGACGAGATTCTGTTATATCCTGATACGGGCCACGTTAACTCATTAAGAAGTTCCGGACGTTTATCGTACAAATTCTGAACGGCTGCACGCATAGTCGGATCATCCAGAATCTTACCCGACAAATCCGGCTGTTGATTATCACTATATAACGCAAACTGGATTGAAGTTAGAGGATCATAGGCTTTTGCCAGTTCAATTACCAAATCCATATCCAGTTTTTTAATGAAACCATGTGCGACCAAATATTCTCTTAGCGGCATGTACAGTTCCGGGCCCGATGGAGCCGAAACCAGATTCATTACCTCGAATCGACGCTTATGTTTCAATTGTCCGCACGGACTACTTTCATACCATTCTTTATCTACCCATTCTCCTTCATATTTATAGGTTCCGACAATGGTATCAGCCCGCACAAGCGTCCGTTTTTTAACGGTATTTTCTGCACTCGTTTTCTTATAAACTTGTTTGCCGTTTTCATCCTTAATCGGGTTCCCTTCTGCATCGAGCTCCGGTTCACATGCTTCATCATAATAATATTCATAAGATGGTTGCCATACAAACCGTGGTCTTAGCGCCTCAAAGACATCTCTTGGTTCAGGCGTGATCGTCTTACTTTGCAAAAAAATTCCGTCATGCGTTGCCCTGTCTACCGCGAGAAGAAGAGACCACGGTAATGCGTGCTCCGAATAAAGCATCGCTTCTTCTTCCGATAGTCCTTCCTTCCAGTAATTTGCAATATCTTTATACCACTGATAAAAATCTGGGGTCAAATAACGTTGCGGTGTTCTCGGATCGCCGCCAAAAAAGACGCGCACTTTGTCCGCCCAATTATCTGTCCACGAAACAATATTATGAAAAATATCCTTAGGTGCCTCTATGACTAAACCATATGCAAAAGAAAAAAGTAAATAAAATACTATAAACCCGATAACAGCAAGCCAAAAATAAGGATTTTTAAAAAGTGCCATAGCCGCTCTACGAAAAAGCTGCTGCATAAGCCTTTTCCCTAAATGTCGAAGAGCTTGACCGGCTATTTGACGTGCTTTATCGGAACCCGGAACTTTGTAATCGTCCTGATATGAGGACAATCGAATCTCCCCCTTTTTGTTGCCGTTTTTTTTCAGATCAACGGCACGAAGACATCACCTTTTTCCCCTTTAATCTCTTTTGTTTCGACCACAGGACTTCCTCCCCCCCTTAAAAACAAAAACCCTCGTGATTAGTTCACGAGGGTCTGCTCGTTAACCCCAGGCTTGCTCATCACAAGCCCCCGCCTTTAGGCGTGGGGTGGTTGACAATTAAAGTATTGGAACATAAACATCTCCATCTTTCGTTTTAATTTTCCTCATTTGAATCGTCTGTGGAATCGATTTTCCGCTCATAAACCGATTCCACATAACAGGCTTCGATTTTGTCGGTACATAAACTACGCCGTGATCCGTCTTTACTTCTACAGTATCATACGATGGCGAATATTCCGTAAAACGCATATTCATCACCTCCCTATTTTTTGTCTTGTTTCGGAACATAGGTATCGCCCGCCTTTTCCATGTCTATAACCTTTCCGGATTCCCTGATAGCCTTCGATTCTTCAGGTGTTAATACCCTGATTTCTCCAGCATTTTCTTGGTCTTGATTCTCTTGTTTTGGTTGTTTGTTTTCTTGCGCGGTATCTTGGAATGTTTTCTCATTCCGCAATGGCACACCTCCTTCCACAGTTTTATCTCTGCTGCTTACCGCTTCCTGACCGAAGTTCCCTGCTTTACTTTGTGCGCTTGTATTTGTTCGCGAATCCTCTTGGGGGCTGGGGTAGGCTTTTCCCCTTACCTTATTCCATGCCTGCCCGATTGCTGCGCCCGTCGCCTTTGCGGCTGTTCCTGCCGCATTCCATGCTTGCCCGATTGCTACGCCCGTCGTCTTTGCGGCTGTCCCTGCCGCTTTCTCGACCGTCCCTCGATATTTTGTAGATGCATTTGTCATCGCGGTATGAGCAGAACGGAAAACACGTTGGAACGTACCTGTGTTCACCTCTCCAGTCATCATGGCTGACGTGGCGGTAGCAGCAGCAGCGGCTGTAAACGCAACACCGTATTTCGTAAACTTCCGCCCTGCAAAGTAAGCACCTTTCCCCACGGCTTTCGCAGCACGGCCTAACCCTCTCAATGCTGCCGCCCCAAAAGAACTTCCTTTTGATGCAGAACTGTCTTGGGATGTCGAATCTTTCTGAGTGCCTGTTTGTTCAATGGCAGAAAGATTCTTTTCCTGTTGAGCAACCATTGCTGTCGGTTGAAGCGTCTGATGACCTACGATATTTTCAGCACTTCCATGGCCCGGAGCTCTGTGTTCGGTCGTTTCCTTAGCTTTTTCCCAAGGCTGTCTTGTTGTCCTTCTGACATCAGATTCTTGGGCTGGGGGAAATGCCCCCCCGCTTTCTCTTCGATCAGGATTCCTAATATTCCCGTCGCGCCGACCGGGCATGTCCTGCTCAAAATCTCCTCTCTTCGAGAAGCGCCCCCGCATCCTACCAATCCCATATCCAATTGCTCCTCCAATCATAGAGCGGGTCGTTCCCGCGGCAGCAGAGTCTAAACGGTGATACATTTCACCTCCGCTAAACATTCTCGAAAACAATCCTTGTATAAAACGAGGTGCCTTCAACAACAAAAAGAAAAAGGCGAATACCGAAAGAAGCCCTGCTCCAGGCCCTGCAATTGGAGTAACCGCATTTGTGGGAATATTAGATTCTAACCCTAAAAGCACTTTCAGAATTAACAAAAACGGAACTATGGCAATCCCGTGATAAACCGGCAACAATGCATGTCCTAAAAAATCGGAAAGCCATTGGTTTATAACCCCTTTCTTTCCGGGTTGCAAAGCCGCAATCAACACAAAAGGAAATGCCGCCAAATGATAGACCATCCAAAAAATTCGCATCGTATATTGGAATGTGTAAATCGCGTTAAATACAATAAAAGTCAACGCGATTAAAAAAATAACAAAAGAAGAGGATATTTTTGTGAAACTATCAAACGAGTCCGTTCCGGCAGCATTTGTTGTGCCAAAAAGAATTGCAATGAAGTTTTTATTTAGATTAACACCCATAGCTCCGGCAACCAGTTGTATGATGTACAAGATGGAATCTATAAACGCAAAAATCATTTTCAGCAAATAGTCGCCAAAAAAAAGGAGAGCCACAATACCTACGGTTTTTATAATCTGATCCTTGAGCAAAAGAAGAGCGCCGGGGGAACCTGCTCGAAAGATTACGATAAGCCCCGCAAGAGCGAGCATAATTACCACCGGTATTGAAAAGTATTGTCTCATCGCTTTGTTGAACGTCTCTACGATATTCCAAAGATAAGTCGGTAACCCAGAATTGTACTCAATATTTTTTTCTCCATAAATCTTATCAGAGTGAAATGCTAGATCTATAATATCTTGTGCCCCTATAATCCAATGTATAAATCGTAATAGCGCAAGAAGAGGGCCCGTAACCGTCCGCTCAAACCAATCAGGTTGGTTTGCCTGATCGTTCAAGAAATTTTTCGCCACTTGTGTAGCAATACCGTCTTTTGTTTCTTCACCACCTTTAGCTTGCGGATCATATCCTCCTTCATCCACCGTTACCCCGACCGGTATCACATTGTCATTCGCGTCATCAAGCGTTAACTTAAGATTTGCGGCAAGCACAGGGACGATTGACGAAGCTTTTACATCTACTCCATCATACAGATCAACGCTGGCAGTTCTTAAATCGTGTGCTTTGGCATAAAGCTCATCAAGTTTTTTGGATATTTTTTGCGCGTCGTTTCTAGCATTTATAAATGCTTCATTATTTTTCTCATCGTCTAAACTGGGCTTGTAAAACCACCACCACGGCCACCAATTAGGCCACATATATCCCCCTTGTCCATAATCGAACTGGTACTTTTTCACAAAATCATCTAATGTATTTTTGAAATCCACATATTGCTGATAATTTCCTGCCTTTTTCCACCAATCTTCTCTCAGTTTCTGTTGTTTTTCTTCCGGTGTAAGATCCCCGCCAAAATTTTCTTGGCCGATCCCCCAAGTATCACTTTTTTCTTTCGGCTTGTAATTTTCTTTTGCCGAATCCCCAGAAGACGATGGATTATTTGGAGTTTTACCGTACTTGATTGTATCAACAGGGTTTATTTCCCCTTGCGCATAAACCGGATGAATGACGGACGTTAAAAAATAAAAGAATGTAAACAAAAGCAAAGTGGCGTTAACTGAAAACTTCTTGAGTTTCCTGATTTTCACGCGCTTTCGCCTCCTTAATCTGGCGGACTAGCCGCTTTCTTTCCCAATAAGCGGGGTCGTTCGGGTCAGTCGTAAATGCCATATGCTCCCACGGACAGGATTTAATTTTCACGAAAGCTCCCTCGTCGTCAATACGCACCAAAACCTCTCCACGCAATGCTTGTATGACAAATTCGGATTCGCCTTCAGTGAGATTCAACACATCGGCAACGCTTTCAATATCTGTCTTCTCCTGCTTCCCGATAATTTTGATCGTGCTGTTTTTCAGTGCAGCAATCCCTGATTGGGTGCGCATGAATACTTCAAGACCTTGAGTTACGGCTACAACACCGGCATTGTAGGCGCGAAGTTCACGATATGCGCTTTCTACCCAGGGAGCCCCAATATCCGGATCGTTGAAAAGATTTTGCGCCTCTTCAATCAAAATCCGTTTTTTTACCTTTGGTCTCCTTTTGGCCCATCGTTCCGTGATCCAGTGGGTGGTTGCCGCCAACGCAACGGATCTCATAATTTCTTTGTCCAAACGGTTAAGAGCGATGATCAGAAAAGGCGCTTCACCAAAATCCGCCGTAGATTGTCCGTCAAAAATGGCATAAGAAGGAGCCCCTCCTTCACGAGTGAATTGCTTTAACACCTGAGCTGCCCTTTGAACATCCTTTTGGGGCTGCTCACGGAGTTTGTGATAAAGATCAAGTAACGTTGGCATCTCCTTCCGTTTCATTGCGGCTCCAAATCCTTCGCGGCCTCGTTGGTGAACGTACAGACTCTCCGGATTTCTTGTAATCCCGCGTTCGGAATATAGTTCGCGAATCAGATGGTTTACCGCAATTTTAACGTCCGTCGTAACCACGGGATTCTGCGCATCTTCGTAGACACGAAGCATTTTAAATACAAGTGCCTGGACGAAGTTGACGGCGGATTCTATGTCAACAAAGCGCGTCCCGGATAAATCTTCGGCAATGTCCAAGTCAAACGGATTCAGCCTATCCGGGCTGTTTTCATAGAGTTCAAGATAAGGGGCACCTACAAGCGCAGCAAAATCCCCGTATTCTCCCTTCCAGTCCAAAATCGCGTGCTGAATGCCGGACAAAAGTGAACGAAACACCAAAAGCATCGTGGTGTAAGTTTTTCCGGCACCGGATCGACCAATCACAACCATATGCTGGTTAGGCAAACCGGGCGCCCAGGTATCCAGCCACACAGGCCGCATGTTCAAATCGTGTCCGATGATGGGCCCGGTCGTGTGGGAAAGAGAGGCTGAGGAAAAGAGAAAAAAGTCGGCTAAATTAGAGGTTTCCAGCGTCATCGTATGGTAGGATGGCGTTTTTACTTCTTTGGTAATTGGGACAATACTTTTAAGCGCCTCAAGTTGCATTCCATCCAGCGGTCTTAAATAAAGACTTCTCGCCGCGTAGCTTTTTGCCAATGTTTTACTCATCGAAATAAGTCGGTCTTTGTTTTGGCTGGAGGCAATAACCTCAATCCGCGTTCGATAGGTTCGTTCAATATTCATGCGTAGGCGACGTTGCCGTTCTTTCACGTCCGCAATCTCATCATCTAACGCCGCTGCCCTGGAGGGATTTCCTTCGCTCCATCTGTCGGCGTAAAGGTCAGATAATTTTTTGTCGAGTGCTTTCAGTTCATGATCCACCTGAGTCGGTTCAACATGTATGGCAATATCAACATCGCCATCAAAACGTTCCGCTACATCCGAAAGCCCGTCAAACATCCCAAACCACGTGTAACCTGAAAGAACATCAACATGAAACGCACGCGCATACCGTTCCCCGCCGAATGCATCAGTAAGAAGGGTGTGCGTGAACTGTTCCTCGACGGCAGACGGCACAACAAAATCTTGTGGTCCTTTTTTTCTATCTTGTCTTGGTTCTGAATCGTGTTCGAGTCTCTTTTTCTTTTTGAAGAGCATATTTCATCCCCCTTTCACTTTTTAAAACGGTTCGATAAGCTGTTTCCGGAATTTTTTCAACTGGAAACGTATGGCGCGCTTCGCGAATTAAAACCTGCTGCGCAAGTCCGTAAATCCCCTTTCTGTCCAACCGTTCAACCCTCATGCGCATATTTGAAGCTGCAGCTGAAAGCATTGTTTCTACTTCGAGAATCATTTGCTTTGCAATTGCTTCTTTTTCCTCTTCGGTGTAGCTTCGCGAAACCGCGTTTACCGTAGTGTCAAAAAGACCAAATCCTGTTTTCACGCTTCCTCCTTCGAATTGCATCGTTGGGTTAATCCGAACAATGATATACATTTCTTTATCCCGAATCCCCCCATCACGATCCAAAGACTCATAGTGTTGAAGAACGTGTTTACCCGCTTCGCGCATCTCCGGAGTTAGAACGGCGTTATCCATCTCCTTTTTGAACCGTTCTATGTAATCACCCATCCGGAGATATTGACTGGTAACAAGAAACGTATGGGGGATTACCATTGACGCCGTGTAAGAACGCCAGGCTTTCCAAATAATGTCTAACTCCGCGTCCGACATGGTGGTTAGATTCACCGGAGTCACAATGCGCCAAGCCGCCCTCCACTCATCCCCGGCACGGATAATTCCGTCATCCGATACTTCCGCACCCGTAAAGAGATCCTGGACAAAGTTTGTCGCTTTCTTCTTTTCAACCTTTTTAACCTGGTTTCTATTTTTCTTTTTAATCCAAAAGTAGATACCACCCATAATTGCAACTAAGACCAGAGCAAATAAAATGTCATTTCCCACTTTATCCCACCTTTCCTATTTCAAAAAAAAGAGTCGTTCCCTTTAACGAAAGAAAAATTGCTTTTTTCGGTAATAGTGTTTGATTTTAAGTAATACAAAGGTGCTGAACGGAACTTTCATCTCCGGATGTTCCGCAAAGGCCATAAACGCGGCGATAGCTAACGGAATAACAGTATGCAATCTACCTAACGCCGGATCAGGTAATAGCTGGGGCGTGTATCTAAAGAGTATATAAGTAAAATACAAGCCAATACTAAGCCACACGGATTCGGTGAAGGAAAATTTTCCTATGAAACGGGATTTAATTCCACTGCGGTAAGGCACCGGGTGTCCCATAAGCCCCTGATATTCTTTCTCTTTCATGAAAAAAACGGCGCACCCACAAGCGAGTGCGCCCTTCTCTCCTTTCTACGACTTTATTATTGTCCTGTTTGCGTTTAGTTTGCGGTCGATCACTCAAAGAAACTAAATACTGCATCCGTTATCGGTTGTGCGAGGAAAAGCACCCCAACGGCTATTAAAAACACAACCGCAGTGCCTTTGAGCCATCTCATCGCATCTGGCTCTCCGGATTTAAATAGAAGAATAAATCCGGCGATCGCAACTGCAATTACCGCCACAATTTTTGCGACATTCTTCAATAAACCATAAATACTGTCCTTTGTTTGTGTTAATTTCGCGTTAAGATCTTCTCCTGCCGCAAAAACTACCGCTTGTGTCAGAAAAACAGAAAGAAACACGAATGCCATCAAAAAAGACATGGCGCGAACTACCTTCTTAGAGATCATTTAAATTCCTCCTTCATTTTTCATTTTTGTTGCGCCAACCAAATTAACCTTTTCCGTTAACTTGAACCGATTGTGCCGCTTTAGGATCAACGATATTTTGAATTCCCGCCACAATGTCAGGTGCATAGCGGATAAGCACATAGGCTAAAATAACAGCAACCAAAATTTTAACGGCAGCCCCGATCCCGCGAAAAACCCCGACGACAATTACGATAGCCGCAACAAGAATAGCAATAAGCATCAAATACTGGCTGGAACCTAACAGTGTATTATACACCCACTCTGAAAGGCGTTGAAAAACAGAAATAATTTGATCCATACTGCCTTGTGTGTTTTGTGCCGTATTCAATACGCTCTACCCTCCTCTATCTTGGTGAAAAAATCATTCGTTAACAAAAGCTCGTAAACATGCGCCTCCCATTCCTCATCATCCACCGGCAGCCCATACCAATCTTCGCCGTTTAATGGATCTCCCTCAAATACGCCAAACGCTTTGTACTCCCCAAGTCTTGGTTTTAAAGTAACTGGTTCTAGTTCTGCGACGATCACATACTGCTTCACCCCTTCCATTCGCCAATTTTCATCTTCTTCATCCATAACCGCAGCCACGTAGAATGCGCCTTTTTCCCCATTCTCCATCGGAAAGAACATAAACGGTCCAGGTTTGTCTTTTTTTGGCAAAAATACGCGGATCATTTCTTTGATTTCACCCCCAATAAAAAGAAAAAGAGGGGCAGCTATATTCCCCTCTTTTTTTGTTGCCTTGCAGTTTCGCAGTTGGCAAAACAAGTCCACGCCTTTAGGCGTCGGATATTTGGCCTTATTTATTTTTTAGATTTATTTTTTAACAGTTTCCCGCGATCCCCCATTTGGTGGATTTCGGGAGGGAACTACCCTCCCATCGTCAGGCGGGGATTATTTTTATTTTTTATCCGATCTATTTCTTGAAAAGGTATAGGCTTTTTTTTAAAAAAGGCGATCCCCGCCTTTTTAGCAGAAATCGCCATTTTAAACATAATAAGGGTCTGGTTTCATAGACCCGATTTTATAAAAGGTATGCGCATACCCTCTCTATATAGAGAAGGTTTTTGTTTTCCCTCTCCCTGTAATGGAAGATGGAAAGATTATACCACCATCCTCTCCCTGAACGGAAGAAGAAGAGTTTGAGTTCAAACTACTGTAGTATTATTATAATCTTTTTCAATTTATAATGCAACTTATGTTGCAATAGGTTTTTGAAGTCCCGCGACGGTTAATGTGTCCAATTTTACAATTTAATGCCGAACGCTTTTCGGTATCGTAGAAAGAATAACGATCCCGGCCAATAAGTGCAACATCCAACTAACAAATGGTATCCAACCAAGTACTGAGGCTACAATTCCCAAAGCAGATCCGATGGAATTATTCCCGTTTTTGAAGGTAAAAACCAGAGTGATAATGTGCAATACAAACATGAAAAACAACGGTGTCAACAAAAATCCATAAACAATTGCAATGCCTAAAAACGGTATTGCAAGAAAAAGTTCGAAGATCCCTGTGAGGATTTTAAGCACTTTCTCTGTTTCCATGTACACACCCCCCCCAAAAAAAAGAAAAAGCCCTGCGGCTTTCCGGTTAAAACAAATTGTATATCCATCCTATTAAGTTTATAAAGAATGATACTATTCTTAGAACAAAAATGAGAATGTAGTTAAAGATAATCATGAGCACCGAAGAAGTCTTTTGGATAATATTCGAAATAAGCGAGTGGAATTCTTCAGAGTAGATCATCCACCCAAAACCCCTTAGCATAAGCACAAACGCCATAAGAACGGCAGCTGCTGTCGTTACTATACGAAGTAGGTTGGCTATATTATGGTTCACCTCATCTACTCGGTCCTCAATAAGCTTCTCTTTCTGTTCTTTGATTTCTACCTTTTCGTAGTACGTTCCGTCTTCCTGCTGTACGAACGTCCGCATTTTAAACGTAGCTTTCCCATTTTCATTTGTGATTGGATCATATGTTACGTAAGTCCGTTCCATCTCTTTGAGCCTCCTTATCCCTTATTCTACTATTGTTTTGTGGCACATATTGTTTCGCTACCTCCCAAAACGGGATAAGATCTGGCTCTTGGTTTAAATCAATATACTTTAAATCTACATCCATAAAGTATGGGCCTCGTTCTTCTTCATCTACCCACACGACATAATAAGCTCTCATCGGGGCTGTTCTCATCCCTATCCCGATTAAGTAAACGATATTCCCCTCGGCATCTTGCAATGTCTGATTGGATTTAAAAAAAACGAATTGCGGCACGGCCACATACCGTTCGCCTTCTCTTTCTCGCTTCACCTTCTTCCATTTTACTTTTCGCCCTGCCTTCGGATTTTCGCCATTCTTTCGCACCGAACGAAGATATTCAACCGGCCTAGACAATAATTTGGGCATTACCGCTAAGAATTCTAAACTCATACGATATACCCAATATGAGGCTTCATAGACAAGGGCAATACCAAAAAACAAAACATAGAGCCAAACAATAAAGGAAGCAGTCCACATCACAAGATTTAATAAAACGATCAAAAACGCAAATGGCTGTTGGATCGTATCCCAATTCCCGATAAAATCAGGTATATCAAAAAAATTACCCATACGGATCATCCCCTTTCATTCGTATTTTTTTTAATTTATTTCACTTCTCTTCATCCTCTGAAATTGTGATATTAACTTTAAAATTGCTCGACTCTCCTTCTAGAATACTGGAGATAGAAAGAAGCCTTTTTATAAGTTTTTCTGCACTATACTTACCGTGAAGTGAAATATTAAACCCGTTCGATAAATTTGTTTTTACCTCATCAGTTTGAGGCGTAGATGTTGTAGATGTTTTAGTAGCCAACGGTCCACCTCCATGATATCTTGGAATATTGAATTTGTCCATGAGTCTATAGAATTGATAGCTCTTTAAATTTAGAGTTTCCATTATCTGTTTTGTTGAATATCTGTCTCTCCAGCGTAGTAAGCATTCCTTTTTCTGTTCATCGTCAAGTTTATCAAACTCCTCTTTCGGCATTAGTTTGTCGAACATATTATAAACGATTACCTCCCCACCTTTCGTGTACTCCCGCTTGGCTTTCCCTTTTAAAAAATCAACCGGGGTATGCATTTTTCCAACATACCCCCTAACTCCTTTCCTTGAATGAACACCAACCGCGATTCTTTTCTTATCTTTTACATCCTGGAGAAAAATTCTTTTAGCATCGTCCACGAACATTACAACCCCTTGCCTTTAGTCGCTGAACGGTTTATTTTTAATAGAATATTTCTCTTGGAACGTCGTCCAAAAACATAACGATATTGCTGTTCTTTTGAAATCTCTTCCGTTTCCTTTTCTAATTTTTCAAGTTCTTCTAATATCTCTTCTCGGATTACTTTCTTTTGTTCGTTTATTGACATTTTTAAGCACCCCCTTCTTTAACGTCTTTGCACGGAATTAGATTGCGGCTCCGCAAACTTTCGATAGCATACTCTTCAGCCAATTTTTGATCGACGAGACAAATTTTCGTCGGATGGCTAAGTTTATAATCGTATTCGATGGGTTTGTATACATCTTCGCGATACCCTTTATATCCTTTTTCGTAGAGTTTTACCCTTGCGACAAATTTAACTTCCACCCCCGGAGCAAGCGGCAGCACCTGAAAGCCCTTTGTATAGTTAAACCAAAGATGATCTGCCACAATTTCGCCCTTTGAATTTCTAATATCCTTCAGGAGTACCGTTTTCTCCGGACCGTTCCATCCGTTTTTTACCCCAAAACGTTCGAAAACGCCGGTGAATGTTGCACGTGTACCGTTTATCTTCTGTAAGTTTTTTCTCATCCTCTCACTCCTTTCGTTTATCAGCTAAATTCCCTTTCGCCCTATGCAATAAAAAAGCCCCACCCTGCTCTTCGTGAGCAAAGTGGGCCAGTTATTTTGAAACATAGGCAATGGAGAAAAGACGAGACAAAAGAAATTCCCAATCGTTCGTCACCCGTAAGCTCGTAAACTGTAAGCCGTAAACTGTAACCCGTTTTTCAAAAAACACATATTGTTCCTTTTTTTTAACCTAGATATAACCCTTTGATACGCCCAAAGGTCTTAAAGCGGTGTCTACACTCTTTTCCCCGATTTGCCTGCCGGGAGATAAGCCCGGCCATCAGGATACCTTCCAAATACCCTCATGGCCGGGCTCGCCTCATCTTTCCCGGCTACGCCAAATAATCCGAAGCATTGAAAGGAATTTCTACGAAGTGATTCTGGTGTTCAATATCTGACGAAAGTTTCTCGACCTGACGTTCCAGTTTTAAAGCCTTCAGGCGGTACTCTTCCGGGTCGTAGGTCGTCACCTGCAATAGATTCGTCTCTCCCGAAAAACGTCCCGTAACCCTTTGCACTTTCTTCTCGGACGCCAAGCTTTTTAATTGCTGAAGTTCGGAACGCATTTGCCTCGCCATTTCCAAAGCCCTGGTGAGAGAGATCTTCTCCTTATCCCACTCCACCGTGTGATTTAGATTAGCGATGGCGATCATCTCCGTAAGCCTGCATAGATCCGCTTGGGCTTTTTCGATTTCGGCAGTAATCATCTCAACGGTTCGGATTTGCGGCTCCGGCTCTTCACCTTTTGCGACCGTAACAGTTGCAACGTTGTGACGCTCCAACATTAACTCCTCAATGCGGCGCCTGATAACTTTTTCTAATGGGATTGCTTGGGCTAAAGTGATCATTTTCTATCCTCCTCTTAGTTAATTGTACCTGAAAAAGTCCTTTTTTTTGAATATTTTCTTTCTTTATTGGCCAGTCCACCAATCCTCTTCCTGCGTCGGGTGTCCCAAGCTTCAGCCGTGGGGTGGTTAACAAACCCTCGACTTTAGTTGTAGACGGAAACTGTTTATGGACGTTCGAATTCTCCCGAAAACGCGCCATACATTTCCCGTCCGTGAATATTGTACCGCTGTCGGACCTCGTTTACTCGATTTTGGATCAGGCTTGCGACCTTATCCGCTTTTTTAATCCCTTTTAGCATCATTTCTGAATCCGTTACGTCTGTTGCATACAGGACGATTGTCCCAAGCCCCAAAATACGGTCAAGCGGCGTTTTTCGAACTTGAATATCAAGTATACGATAAAGCGGTATCCGATCTTCTTTGATCCACAAAAATCCTTTTCGGCGATGGAGTGTTTCGTCTACCATCCAGTAGCGAGTGAATAATATTGGAAGCCCAAGCCATCTCGCCCGATCTTGCCATTCTACGTTCATCGGCGCAGGAGACTCCAACCTGTATAGGCTGGAGCGCCTTCCCTCCTTTCCTTTTTTTTTGATATTTTTAATTTGTCTCTACCCTATAGAAAAGCAATAAGCCTGCCCCGAGTGAGGCAGGCGATATAATCCAGCGCCCGATTCCCTATCCAAAAGGATTTCCGCACGACCGAAGAGGTCGTGGTTTCGGGTGATCGTGGCGCCGGTAGGGGTTAGCTAGGCAGTTTTAAAAAAAGGCATAGCTCCGCCATTGAGTTGTCAAGTCTATTTTAGCGGGATTTAAAGTATTTTGCAATAGATCGAGTAAAATTAACATTGTGCAATATTAACACCTTTCTTTTGCGAACAATCTCATTGCGTCTTCCCTTGTGATACAATTTGTATGGCTAATTAGCTACGGAACTTCTGTCGCTAATTAGATTAAAGAATTTTGATATTTGTTTAACTGAGTTGGGATAAGGTGCTATCATGGAATTTGAAAAGTCTATTTTTAACATGCCTTCTACGTCTATCGTTTTAAAAGGTATTCCCTTTATATAACAAATATATAAAAGAGTTGAATTGACACCCACAACAAGGTCGCAGTAGTTGATAAAATCAAATATGAAATTATTTTTATCCTCATTGAATATTTTGACTGGATATTTAGAAAGCCACGAATGGTCTTCTCTTGGGTGTGGTTTGACTATTATATTTACCTCTGAACTACTATCTTTAAGTACATACCTTTTGAAAATTTCTTCCTGGGTTATACCATAGCCATCCTCTTTGAAACTCTGCGAGGCGAAAAGTATGGTTTTCTTCTCATCTTCAAAGTATTTCCTGAACTCTTCTTTAAATTCGGGTTTGTATATCTTCATTTTCTCAAAAAATGGGTTGCCGTAAGGTAAAAGTTTTTCTTCTGCGAATCCTTCCTGAATCATTTCTTGTCGTATATATTCATTTGGAACGATAATATAGTCAGGTTCTACTGCAAATCTTTTTCTGTATCCACCAAAAAAGTCTAGCAACCCTATTGTTGTTATATTTGATTCTTTAGCGGTCTTAATTACTTCATAATTACATTGACGAGGCACTCCATCTACGGCAACAGCCATGGAATTTCCCTTTCTAATAAAATTCAGTACACTTTCCAAATCATTAAACTTGTATTGTCTTATACCGTTTTCTTCTAACAGCTTTTCGATAACTGGAGATAATGTGGTTACAATTATGTTAGCTTCTAATATATCTTTTTTCTCATATATCGGTGAAATGAAATCGACCCCCGCAGGTTGCATTAGAAACACAACTATATTCTCCTTCACGGTAATCCTCCTCTTCTTTACGATATAGGTGGGAGTTAAAAATCGAAAATTCAACGCGCCTACTTTTTTTTTATCAAACAATCACCTTTAATTGCTCCCTTAACCACCCCGCCGCAAGTCCACCACTTGCAAGAAACTCCTCCACCTGTTTAAACAACCGTTCGGCCTTTTTCATCTCTTTATCTTCTTCTTCCTGAACAACATCCACCCTCCCTTCGTCCTCCAGAATCTTTTTCCTCAATTCTCTCGTGGACAGCCCTTCATCATTCGCTACCGCAATATATTTTTGCGGCTCTTTGCTGTTAGCCGCAATCCGATGATGATACCATGACAAAGATGGTATGCGCGTACTCTCCTCTGGAAAAACCCGATATACCTTTACAAGTTCCCTGATCTGCGCCGTGCTCACCCCCAATTGCGACGAGAGAAAGCTCGCTTTCGCGCCCGCTTTAAGCATCGCGTCAAGAAGCTGCCCCTTCGTCCAACGTACTTCTTGCTCCTGCTCATCCAATTGGTGGTAAGCTGAGATAAGTTCCTCCAGGGTTGGCTCCGGCTCCTCTTTTGGAATTTCCTTTTCCACAGGCTGAGGCAGCAATCCAAGAATACCGTAGATTTCTTCCGCCGTCTTCCCTTCCCGCCCAGCCACCGCCAGAATCAAATGATGGCGGTCGATGTGACCATCATGATAAGCACGGTGATGTTCCCCGCAAAGCTGAATAAGGTTTTCCCGGATGTCGCTTCCCCCTGCTCCACGGGTCCGAATGTGATGGGGTTCCCCGGGGGCTTCCCTTTCGCATCGTTGACCGGTTGCCGGATCAACGTATTCACACCGAAATTCCGCTTCCTCACGGATGGATTGAATCACTGATCGGTTTTGAATTCGTTTATCTAATACCTGCAAGGCTTCCGCCTCCATTCTTTCTGTTTGATAGAATTTTACCCAGAATGATCGATGCTTCCCCGGCCAGTAAATCTCCCGGTGGAAGCGGAATTTTTTCTTGTTTAAGAACTTTGAACTGGTCTTTGGTCATCGGCTTTAATTGCCACGGAGCGGTGAAATGCTTCTTTGCCTCATCTGGAGTGGTTCCAAGGATGATTCCCCATACCTTAGCTTTCCGTTCCGTCCAGTCCAGCATGGCTTCCAGATGGCGTTTGATACAGAAACTCGCCTCAAAACGGGTAAGGTTCACGATCTCTTCCATCGGCCATCCGAACCCTTCCAGCGCCTTTTTCTGCCCATCGGATACCCGGAGCGTAGAAGTATCATAGTTTTTAGAGCCCCACTTTTCTTTAAATTTTTTCCTCTCTTCTAAGTACATGTCCTCGTCTTCCCTCAATTCCTCAAGTTCTCCCAACACGTCACGCCAATCGTAGTCCGGGAGGACGCTCGTATCTGAAAACTCAACCAGTAGATCCGATACTTTCTCCACTTCGATCGTCGGGAACACTTTGGAGATAAACTCCCTGACTTCAGGAATTTTCTTTTCTTCCTCCAGAACGGCTACGGTAAGCCGCTGCCCCTGCTTTACAGAATTTTTAAGGCCGACCATTTCCATCACGCTTACCACGCGGTGTCTCTTTGTGTTATCTGCAATGTCAAGCAAAATGAGGCGTTCTTTGTCCGGATGTAACCGCGTCCCGCGACCGACCATCTGGGTAAATAATGCCAACGATTTCGTGGGCCGCGCTAAAATAACCACCTCCACACTGGGTTCATCAAATCCTTCGGTTAACACCGAGACATTCACAACCACCGGAATTTCTCCCGTCTTTAGACCATCCAGCACTTCCCTCCGTTCCTCTTTCGGGGTTCCGCCGTGGACAAATGCAGCATTGATTCCCGCCCTTCGAAAGATTTCGGTGAGAGACACAGCATGTTCAATGTCTACTGCAAACACAATCGCTTTTTTCCCCGGGGCGTACTGCACATAAGCCTGAACAATCGCTTCGTTTCGATCCGCCACATTCACACGCTCCGAAAGCTCTCCGAGGTTAAAGTCCCCGGCGTTCGTTTTCACAGAGTCCAAATCCACATTGGTTTGGACTCGATAAGCTTCGATGTCCACAAGATACTGGTTCCTAATCCCTTCCAGTATCCCGTAGCTGTAAACCACCTCATCAAACACTTTCGCAAGCGTGACCCGATCCCCACGAAAAGGGGTTGCCGTTACTCCCAAAAGCAATTCCGGATTGAAGTAGTCAATCACTCGTTTATAACTGGGAGCAATGGCATGATGGGCTTCGTCAATGACTACGGTGTGAAAGCGATCAGGCTCCCACTGTTTGAGACGTTTTTCGTGCAGGGATTGGATACTTGCAACAACAATATCCGCGTCCTTTTCGTTTCGCTCCGCCTTTACCACGCCGATTTCCGCCTCCGGATAAACTAAACGGATTTTGTCTTCCGCCTGCTGAATAAGTTCGTCACGATGAGCCAAGACCAAAGCGGTTTTCCCGCGTCGGCGGAGTAATTCGGCAAAGACAATTGTTTTCCCCAATCCAGTGGCAAGGTTTAGTACCTGCTTTTTGACCCCTCTGGCAAGGGCTTTTTCGATGGCTTCCAACGCTTGTTCCTGGTAGTCCCTTAGCTTGATCAATTTTCTTGACTCCTTTCTACGCCATTTTTTGGGCTACTTTTTGTTTTTGTGCCAAATATTCGTTTGCGTCTTTAAACTCCCGAGGCAAAAACTTTATGCTTGCGTTAAGTCCTGCCGCTCTTAACAGTCTAAGATTTTCTTCTGCGGATCTCATTCCTGCTTCGTCATTGTCAGGGATGAACACAATTTTCTTACGACCAAAAAACTCTTTGATTTGAGCAACTTGCCTGTTGTTCAACCCAGTCCGCATGATAGCTACGGCTGGGAAACCTTCCTGCCAGATCGACATGGCATCAAACACACCTTCGACGACGAACAGTTCTTCCCTCGCCAGTTTTCTCGCTTGTGGGACGCCAAACAGCGTAACTCCCCCATCTTGCCTGTAGCGGTATTTCCCGGTAAGCATCCGGTAGAGAATCCCCTGGTTTTCTCCTTCGTGATCGTAAAGCGGGATTGAGATATTCCCGTCTTCAACGGTTACACTGAATTCTTTAATTGTCTTCTCATGAATCCCGCGCATAGCCAAATATTCGCGGCCTTTTGCTTCTTCATGCAACCCCACTGTGGTATGCGCATACCCTGATTTGGGGCTGGGGGAAGTGAAGGGCTTTGGCATCGGGTTTTCCTTCTCCGTCCGGTTTTCAAACGAAACGGGTTTCTTTTGCGCCGGTTCGCGTTCTATAGCGCTCGCATGAAGAACATCACTCGGCGCCTCATTCGACAGGTAAGAGAGAATCCACCGAACAGACTCCCCAAAGCGAAGGCCGTGCATCCGCTTCACAAGCTCCACCACATCACCACCAACGCCACAAGCATGGCAGTACCAAAGTCCGTTTCGCTCGTTAACGTAGAACGATGGGTGCCGATCATCGTGAAGCGGGCAATGACCCGCCCACTCCCCGGAGCTATTCTTCGGGCGGTAAAGTGTTACTCCGATCCTGCTCAGCAATTCCACAGCGTCCACGTTTTGACGAATCCACAAGGCAGCCTTCCTCGTGCCGGAAGTCCCGTAAGATTCTGTCAATTTGGGAGCATCTTCCATGATCGAAAAAGTCCCACGGCCTGCACCAGCTGGGGTATTAGCACTATAGTCCATTGAATGATCTGTATTAAACCCTGTAGTAGGGATAGACTTACTGTTTATCTCGCGCGCACGCGCGTGAACGGATTCCATGATCGAATCTGAGCTCGCCTCAATGGGACTTTTTAGGGCAGTAGGACTTTTTGGGGCGTTGTTCAAGGCAATGGGACTTTTTGGGGCAATAGGACTTTTTGGGGCGTTGTCCAAGGCAATGGGACTTTTTACGGCATGGGACTTTTTAGGTATAGGTCCCATAGGACTTTTCACTGCGCCACGTCCCGAATGACCGCCTGAAATGAGCTTTCGGCTCACTCTCCCCTCCAGCCCTTCAACGATATCCTTCATTCCTTTCACGTCGGATGATTTAGAAATGTACGTTTTCTTTTCCGCGATGACTTTTTCTACATTAGCCTTGTGAGAACCGTTTAACGTAGCATATCTGGATCTATCTGAACTTAACCACCTTTTTGCGGTGATTTCTGTAACTCCGAATTTCTTAGTTACCTCTTCAATAGAAATAGACCCACCAGAATTTAAGACCCGTTCCTTCCATAAGAAAAACTCTTCCTTCATCGTCTTGTATGGGGTATCTTTAGCGGGTGCATTAGTAATTAAAGTTTGGTCCCATTCCTTAAATCCTTCAACTTTATAACCATGTTTCGTTCGCCTTACGTGAATCAACCCTGATTCACGGAGTTTCTTGACCCACCGCATTATGGTTTTTCTTTCGACGGAAAAAAGATCGCTTAATTCGCTCAAATTTCCAAAAGAATGGTTGACAAAAAAGATATACATTTGGTACAATCTAGATGTCATGGTGTTGTTTTGAAGGGAGCCTTTGGGGTTGTGGCCAAGGCTCCCTTCTTTTTACCCTCCTTTCACTTTTTATGCAAAAAAATGTTTTTGCCTTATACAAAAAAACTCTACAAACGAAACGCAAACAAAAGAGCGATGGCTGGAAGAGAAGCCATTAGTAAAAGATTACGTATTGCATCCTCAATTATCTTTTTACCTTCTTCTAACTTATCTTTGACAACTACATCATCACTTACGACTTTAGCACCCAATTTATTAAGCTGTTCTCCGCTGATCTTTTCACCTGACTCATTGATATACAACGGATTCCCCTCCGCATCCGTCCCTACAATTTCAAGATAGGTTCCGTCAGAGGTTTGGAGATAATGCGAATAGTACCCGTCTACCACATAAGGGCTGTTTTTGTATGCATCGTTAGGCTTATATTTATAAACTTCTTGTGTTACGCCACCCCCATCATAAACATGAAACGGAAGGGGAATAAATACTGGGAAAGGTCCTCCTGCCGCTTCCGCTTTGGTGAATGGGATAGAAAAAAGCACCATTAACATAAACGAGATCAGGATAAGAGATTTGACCTTTGATTTCATTTTTGTTCCTCCTTTTACCATTTTTAGTTAAAAAAACACTCTCACCCTATGCGATAAAAAAGGCCCGCCCTGTTCTTTTGGAACAAAGCGAGCCATTAAAACCTTAGTAGGGATAGATTTACTGTTTATCTCGCACGCGCGCGCCTAAACTTGCCTTCATAGGACTTTTTGGTTCACTGTCCAAAGCAGTGGGACTTTTTACAACATGGGACTTTTTAGGTATAGACCAAAATCCACGCTCCTAAGAAAGCGACCATGACGATGACGGCAACAGCAATAAGGGCAATTAGCAAGCGATACTCATCTTTTTCGTCTTTTAAAAATTGCTCGAACAGTCTTTTCATGTTTTTCACCTCCCATAAATAGATAAAAAAATCGACTCCTCTTTTTCAGCGCAGGAGACTTCCGCTCTGTTCTTTTGGAACAAAGCGAGCCATTAAAAGTATCCTCTTTTTTTAAAAAAAATGGTATAGATCACATTGATTTGTATAGTTAATTTTAGTCTCGAAGAAACTTTTGGAATGCCTTATTTAAGCGGTCTAATATAAAAAAAATAAGAAAGGCGCAACTTCTAATCATCGTGAAACTTTTTAAACGCTTTAGCTAGGACGGTTAATCCTTTAAGTACATTTAACAGCATTGTCACGAATAGACCTAATCCTGCCCCTCCGCCCATAGCATTTAAGACACTCTCAGGGAGGTCAATTTTTAAGTATATTAGCCCGAACATTAGTGCAACTAATCCAAAGAATCCAACAAAGAAATTGATTCCGTAAGCTAAAATGAAAGCTACTAAAAAAGCGATGGACCCAGCAAAAAACTCAACCATTTACATTCACCTCCTTCAAAATTAAAAATTAAAAAAAACACATTCATTTTTTATATCGTCACCCTATCCTTTTTTTTAGCTTCCCGATCTGAGATATTACTCCTTAACCATTTTTTTAAGTATTGTTATAATCTTGTCAGATACTATTTCAGATATAAAAATAGCAAAAATCGGAATTGATATAAGAATTATGAAAGATAATGCTGAATAGAAATTATTATTAATTATCAATCTTGATCGCCTCCCATCTTAAAATATTCCATCGCTTTTTCCATCGCCTTTTGCAGGCTTATAAAATTGTCCTGGGTTCCACCGGTATCTGGGTGCATTTGCTTAACAAGGGTTTTGTATCGTTCTTTGACTTCGGCAAGATCTTTCGGAATCTGATCAAATCCCAAAAACCGAAAAAACGATGGTACCTCTGGTACTTCACTTACCGAAGGGAGATACAACATGCCGGCAACCCATGTCTGTAAATCGTAGATACCTCGTTCTACCATCCTTGCCAAATCTTCCAGTGATAAAACGACTTGAGCAAAAGCGTCCGAACCATAACGAAGTTCTATGCCATTTGATTTCGCTTTTTGAACCGAGTGTTCAAAGCGATAAAGCTGGCCCTTGTACTCAAACTGGACGAAGCAACCGAAGCGATCCCAGTTGAAATCGTAGGATTCCACCCCGAGACGATCCATTACCCGTTCCAGTTTTTGTTCATAAAACCCCGGTTTTACGTATTGTTTCTTCATTACAGGTACTCTCCTGTTCTTTTAAAAGTTCTTCTACAAACCGAGAGGCTTAATCATAAGTGTAGACTATGCTTGAACTACGCTGATCCTCTCATTAAAATTCTTCTAAGGGTATTGGACTTTTTTATTTGTTGGCAATTGTCAAAATGTATAAATGGCCTGCACCCTCTTTTTACTCCCATTCCCCCGTAAAAAGGGAGTGGAGAACATAGATGGAAATAATCAATGTTATAATAATTAGCCAAATATTGTTAACCAACATCATCAACACGATACCAGCGTATTTCGAAACAATTATTACTTTATCGGTTGTCCTCATGCTCATGAAAGCCTGAGAAACGAACAGTAAAATCGTAATGGCAGATATAGTTAAAGCAATGAAATACGCGTCTGGCATTATTCATTCCTCCTTGAAATTTAATTTATCTTGATTAAACCCTTTTCCGCTTCTTCTCCTCCGATCCCCTGAAGATGTTCTTTCAATTTTTCTACCAGACCTGTATTCCTCTTTACAATTTTGTTATTGCTTATCGCAATTTGAAGCGCTTTTCTTGTGCCGATTAACACAACTTTTTCCTCGGCCCTTGTGATCCCCGTATAGATGATGTTCCTTGCCAACATGATGTAATGCGATGTAGATACGGGCATAATGACGATCTTCGCTTGCCCACCTTGAGACTTATGCACAGTGATGGAATAAGCAAGCGAAAGCTGTTCCATTTCATCACGGGTGTATTTTACTTGTTTGTCCTGAAATGTGCATTCCACGACGATCTCTTCATTCCCGTCGTCATCTATGATGGTTTCGATACTTTTAATTGTACCTAAGTCCCCGTTCATTGGGCCTTTTTCGTAGTTGTTTTTCCTCTGGATCACCGTGTCCCCAACGCGGAAGATCGTCTGCCCATACCTTAATTCGTTTTTGGCTGGAGAAGGGGGATTCAAAATCTCTTGTAGAGCTTGATTTAACTCCAATGTACCAATTACACCTTTTTTCATCGGGCTTAGAACTAAAATGTCTTCTTTCTTATACCCTTTCTGCACGAAACGAAGGACGCTTTTCAGGATCGTCTCCTGTATCTTCTCCGGTTCCTCTCGTTCAATGAAGTAAAAATCATCTTTTGCCGGGTCGATAAGGATGGGTTTTCCCTTGTTGATTCGATGGGCGTTAACGATAATCGAACTATCCTGGGCCTGGCGGAAGATTTCGTCTAACCGGACGTGGGGAATACCCGCTTCGATTAAGTCATGCAGAACATTTCCGGGGTTTACACTGGGCAGTTGGTCTGCATCTCCCACGAGAAGCAGCTTTGTCCCCCGTTTAATCGCGTCGAGCAGCATGGCAAACAGTTCCAGATCCATCATCGAGACTTCATCTACAATGACGAGATCAAAGGGTAGCGGGTTCTTAAAGTCGAATTCCGGTTCTCCACCCGGCATGAGGTTGATCAAGCGATGGATCGTCAAAGCTGGAAGGGAGGTTACTTCCGACAGTTTCCGCGCTGCCCTACCGGTGGGAGCGGAAAGTCCGATTTTGGCGCCAGGATGAATTTTACGATACACTTCTATGATTGCTTTTGTTACAGTTGTCTTTCCGGTTCCGGGGTTTCCGGTTAAAATCAAGACGTTGTTCCTGAACAGTTCCCGGATCGCCTGCTTCTGTTTTTCGGCAAGCACTTTCTTCTCTTTGATCTGATACTCTTTGATGTAGGTTTCCAAAGACAATGCTTCGCCATCCCGAACACCGGCTTTTAGCAAACTAACCAGTTTCAGGCTCACCCTCATCTCGTAATCGTAGAGTTTTTTGGGGTAAACCCTTTTCTCCTCGATTGCGATTCTTTTTTTCGCTTCCAGATAATGCAAGGCTAAGTTTAAATCTTTATCTCCGACTCGGTTTTCATGATCCGGGACATTGTGATTCAGAATCTGTAGCGTATCTCGGACAAGCTTTTCTTCTTCGATAAAGCAATGTCCGTGATTGTAGATTTTCTCAAACAGAACAAATTCCATTCCGGCCATAACCCTGGCCATTGAATTCGGCAGAATCCCTATCTTTCGGGCAATCTCATCCGCCTTGAGAAATCCAATCCCGGTTAGCCGGGTTAGAACGTAGGGATTCCGCTTGATTTCCGCTACAGTGTTTGACCCGTATTCCTTGTACGCTTTAATGGCCAAATTAGCGGTGATGCCGAAGGGCAATAAAGCCATCATGATCTGTTGTAACTCATATGTCTGTCTGACGCTATCTACGATTTTTTGTGCTTTGATTTTACCGATTCCCTTTATCCCCTGTATGGAGCTTTCCCCTTGCTCCATCATGATCTTGAGCGCATTTTCCCCCAAATGATCCACGATCTGTGCGGCTCTTTTAGGTCCACATCCTTTGACCACGGGAGAAGCCAGGTATGCGATGATCTGATCTTTTGTTTGCGGCATTGGCCTTTCATGCCATTCTACCTTAAATTGCCTGCCGTACTTTGGATGAGTAACCCATTCCCCGTGAATCGTGATTTCTTCCCCTTTATCAATCCCAATGATCGGTCCGGTAACGGTAAATTCTTCATCGGCCAGAAACCTCGCAATGAGAAAATCGTCGCTGCGAAAGATGACTTTCGTTATTGATCCGGTATAGCTTTCACTCATTTAGCTGTATTTCTTCCCTTAATTTATTGAGGATTATAGGCACAATGAAGTTTCCTTTTACCGATTTTTCATAGGGGGTATCGGGGAGAGTTTCTTTCACTTTAAGGAAAAGGGAAAATGGGATTAAGAATCGTTCTTTCTTGACTTTAATAAACGCCTTGCACTTTTCGATCTGGGTCTTGATAACCCCCACGGCTTCATCTTTCAGTTTCTTTAACTGATTGGCCGGAGTGTTATCCAGTTCGTCCATCTTGCGGATGTATTCTTCTTGTTTTTTGATGTTTTTCTCCATATTTGCTTTGTGAAGAAGTTCTCTTTGTTCATTAGCGATTTCTTCTTCTGTTTTCGCGCGATCTACTGTTACGTCAAGAGTTGATTCGAGGTCTATGTTTGTCAGATGATGGAATTCTTCTTCTGAGACACGGTTTTTAAGTATCTGGATTACCTTTGGAACGCTTTTGATTAAATGCCAAAGGTTATTGGGTAGTTTTATATCGTTGAGCTCAATAAGAATATATCCTTCCAATTTCCCTCGATCCTTAAAGCTTGTTCCTTTTTGAGTGATAGTTTCGTAAGCGTGTATCGCTCTTACGGTTGTGTCACCGACTTTTTTCAACAATCTTGACAGTGTATCTTTTACCTCAATTTCACTTCCTGTGTACACTTGCACCGCGAAAACAGAAGTCATTTTATTTACCTCCTTGGCTTGGGCTTGGATTTTCTTTTCTCAACCATTACCCGTTCAGGACGGGGATCAGGACCTTCTAGTGTTACGATCAACTTGTCATTGTGCACGCGCATACCTTTGACTCGTTTATATCCAAACCTTTGAAGCTCGTTTGCTAAGCTTCTTAGGGAAACCGCTACGTTTTCCGCACCAACCGTTACTCCTTCTGAAGGGTTCGGCAACGCAACGGATATCTCGAAATCTTCTTGAAGACTTTCAAGACTTTCAATGAAATTTTCTATGAGATTGATATTTTCCATCTACATCCTCCTCTCTTGAAGAAAATCAAAAGAGACTGCAAAGACAAGGTTTGGTGCCATTGGTGGGATTCGAACCCACACTCGTTTCCTAAGCCTACCTGAGAGGATAACCCGCTTCCCTACTAAGCTTCTCCGAGAGGCTGTTCGGTGCTACACCCTTACTGGCTATTCACCGTTTCATGGTTACTGGAACCTCTGGTTGCGACGGAGATCCGTTTTCTCCCGCTCTTCCGTCTTGAGCTACAAAGGCATTTTTAAACTGGCAAGTTAGCATATTGGCAAAGGCGGCAGGATTTGAACCCGCACCTACGGTTTTGGAGACCGCTGTTCTGCCGTTAAACTACGCCCTTATGGTGCTGGCGGAGGGACTCGAACCCCCAACCGCGCGCTAATCTGGCGCATACGTGAGGTATAAGCTCACCGCTCTACCAATTGAGCTACACCAGCATGGTGACCCGTATGGGATTTGAACCACTGTTACCACCGTGAAATGGTGGTGTCTTAACCACTGACCAACGGGCCATATTAAAGTAAGCTTATGAACATTACATCCAGACGAATTTTTCCTCGATGATTTCTCCTTGCTTATATCGGTATGTGATCATCTCATCCCGTGACGGGTGTACTACAACCCCCATTGGTGTACGACGTACAAAACGCCATCCGTGCTTTTCAGCTTGCTCTTTCATGATCTTGTCCAATTCTCTTTCTACTTGATATGGTTCACAGGTTTTATATGATTTTTTATAGACTAATTCCATCTAAACACCCCACTTTTTTTAAGCAGCATGTTTCTGATTGCCGCGGTCTTTTATTTATTGATGTATCGTTTTGCAAATGCGTAGTTTGTACGCAAATTATTTAGTAAAGCCCTGATTCTCTTAAGTTTCAATATTTTTTCTATATCTTCTTCTGTAGGCCTTTCGCTGGTGATTACAATCTCTTTTTTGATCTTGCGGACTTCGGCTTCTAAAGCGTTTATATCTTTCTTTAGTTTCATTACATATTCTTCCATAGTATTTTCCATCGGGCTCGCCTCCTTTTTAGAAGGATTTTTCGAATAAATGTTGAAGTTACTTATTACCCTCGACTTCTGATTTCTCCGTTTTGTTTGGTTTATAGTCAAGCATGATTCTTATTGCTTTGATCATTCTTTCAAGGTCAGGCTCGTAAACAGCTTGGTAGGTAATTCCTGAAGGATGCTTTTTCGAAGGATGCTTTTTCAATGATTCTCACCTGCCCCAAGTCGGGTTGTAGATAAATTGGTGGGTTATTCCACTTGGACGATAACTTTTAATGATGATCATCTCCTCTCAAGCAAAAAAGTATTAAGAGCGTAAATGAATCTTTATGTTGCTTTTGTAATCTTCAAATAGCTTTCTTTGATCCACTTTCTGACGATTTATTTCCTAGTTGATAAAGAAACGTTTCGTTTCTTTGATCTTCAAAAAAAAGAGTCCAGTCGATATTCAAAACAGACGCTATTCTTTTTGCTACTACTACACTTGGATCACGATCACCACTTTCGATCATCCCATAATACTGACGACTTATTCTAGCATTAGCAGCCACTTGTTCTTGGGTCATATTCATAAGCTCCCTAATTCTAATTAACCATGGACGTTGCACATAATCACCCCATTAACGAATCATTTTGTTTCTCATGACTACAGTTTAACGCAACATTATGTTTCTGTCAATACTAAATGCTACTTTTTGTTTCTTTTATTTTTTGCTACATACAGTTGCATTATAATTAATACATACTCAGCAGAGGATGATGGTGCTTATGTTTCAAAAAAGGTTAAAAGCTTTAAGGACCAAAAAAAAATTAACTCATCAGGATATGGCTGATTTCCTTGGAATTAGTCGTCAAGCATACGGTCTTTATGAAAATGGAAAAAGGGAACCGGATTTCCATACATTACAAAAGCTAGCCGATTTCTTTAATGTCAGTACAGATTACCTTTTAGGGAGGACAGACGAACCAAACAATGAAACCCTCGCTGCCCATCGTACAGATGACCTAATGGCTGATCTCCCCCCAGAGGCGCGTAAGTCCTTGGAGGAGTTTATCGAAAGCATGAAGAAGTTATATGGCGGGAAAAAGGAATAAAGCCAGTTCAAATGACACTCATGATGTCGTAAATACAAGAAAATCCTCAAATGAGCCGAGCATTGCGTGATGGACAAGAAGAAATAAAGGCTCAACTGAATGCTCTTTCTGTGGATGTTCATGTACTTACCAGCAAAGTCGCTTCACCGGAAATGAAAAACTGGATCGACAGAATCAAAAGACAGAATCGAAATATGGAATCTTTAGCCATTCGATTTATTAAAACGATGAATTAAAACGATAAGATAGATATGTTCTCTTTTTCATTCCAAAAAAATAAGAACATATATTCACGGCTAATACTGCTTTATATATAATATATATAAATAGAAAGGGGTGCTGTTCCATTGCCTTTTCCTTTACTTCAATTAGCCGATAAAATGGGAATAAAGGTACACTATCACGATTTTTCTCCTCCTTTGGAGGGGGTTTATTGGTCCCATCCAGATTATCCGCCGATCATTGGGCTTTCTCGTTCCCTTCTTAGTGACCGTGCTCGTTATCGTTGTGTACTGGCCGAAGAGATTGGTCATCACTTTACTACACCTATTTTTGCTACCCTCCCCAAAGCATACTTTCACTATCGTGATCGACTTGAAATTAGCCGAGCCGAATATCGTGCCTTGAAGTGGGCGGCGAATTATCTGATACCTTTGGACAAGCTCTGTGAAGCTCAAAAAAATGGGATTGTTGATCTGTGGGATTTAGCGGAGCATTTCGATGTTACGGAGGAAATGATGAGGTTTCGGATGAATTTGGCAGATGTGCGGGGGAGATTGAAGCTCATGGAGAAAATGTCGGTGTGATAAAATTTTGATGAACCCTTGTAAAATATATTTCACGAGATAAATATCATCTAAGGGATTAAAATCTAGGGGATGATGATAGGCTGTTTGTGCAAAATGTACTAATGTTTAAGAAGGAAGAAAGGCGGTGGAATCATGTTGGAAAGCGTTGTATGGTTGGCTAGTTCTCTGGAAGAGGTGATTTTTTTAACTCTTCAGTAGTATACAATCGTTATTATCTGCAAAAATTATACCTATTTTAAATTTGAATTAATTTAATATTAAAATAGATGATTCTACAGTTAATTTTAACTTGAGCGAGAGAAAAAAAGAAAGAAGGGAGTTAGTTTCAATGAGTGATTTCTTTGAAGAAATAACTGAATCATCAGAAGTAAAATCGGAAATAGTTCGTAAATACTTTGGAGCATGGGCTAATATCATGAAGTCTCGTTCCACTAAAATGGTATATATCGATTTATTTTCAGGTCCCGGAAGATACAAAGACGGGAGCGAATCTACACCTTTAAAAATTTTGAAACAAATTATTCAAAATCCTGCCCTTAGAGAAAAAATGGTGACTATTTTTAATGATAAAAAAGAGTCGTATGCGAAAAATTTAATGAATGAAATCTCTAAATTAGAAGGGATTGATTCTTTAAAATATAAACCTTTAATTGTCAATACTGAGGTTGGTGATGAAATTGTAAATTTATTTGAGTCAATAAATTTGGCACCCACTCTTGCTTTTATCGATCCTTGGGGTTATAAAGGGCTGAGTTTAAGATTGATCCGAGCTTTAGTTAAAGACTGGGGATCTGATTTGATCTTTTTCTTTAACTACAATAGAGTTAGTATGGGGCTTAACAACTCTTCGGTAACAGAATGTATGAACAACATTTTTGGTGAAGAACGAGTTATCCAGTTAAAAGAAGAAGTAAAATTCATGTCTCCTTATGAACGAGAATTAACTATTCTTAATTCTCTTGCAGAATCTCTTTCAGATCAGGCAAAATATTATGTTTTACCTTTCCAATTCGTAAACGCGAAAAAAAATAGAACTAGTCATTACCTAATATTTGTGTCAAAACATGAACTGGGTTATACTCTAATGAAAGAGATCATGTGGGATCATAGCTCAGAAAAGGAAGATGGAGTGGCCAGTTTTTCTTTTATTCCGTTATCTCAGGAATATCAGCAATTATCCATATTATCATTATATTCTCGGCCCCTTGACGAATTGGGTATAGAACTTATGAGAAAATTTTCAGGTAAAACAATGTCTGTCCTTGAGATCTTTAAAAAACACCATGTTGGAACACCATATATTTTAAGAAATTATAAAGAAGCATTAAGTAGACTTGAAGAACAAAAACGGATTAAGGTCAATCCACCAGCAGAAAAAAGAAGAATGCGTAAAGGGAAAAGAACATTTCCGGATACAACAATCGTGCTTTTTCCTTGAAGCAGCAAAAAGATCATTTGTTCTTATAAATCGGTATGATATAATTCACTTAAGAAAGGAGTGTATGAATTGGCAAGCAGATCGAACATTGAATGGACAGAAGCCACTTGGAATCCTGTAACCGGATGCACTAAGATTTCCGAAGGTTGCCGTCATTGTTATGCGGCTACGATGGCAAAAAGGCTTCAGGCAATGGGAAACCCTCGATATAAAAACGGATTTAAGGTAACTTTACATCATGATTTAATCACATTACCTCTAACATGGAAAAAGCCACGTCTTATCTTTGTAAACTCGATGTCTGACCTTTTTCACAAGGATGTCCCCCTTGAGTTCATCCAACAAGTGTTTGAAACGATGGAAAAGGCCTATTGGCATACGTTTCAGATTTTGACAAAACGTTCGGATCGTTTATTGGAATTGGCTCCTCATCTTCCTTGGCCGGATAACGTTTGGCAAGGTGTGAGCGTAGAAGACGAGCGGGTGAAATTCCGAATTGATGATCTTCGTAAGATTCCAGCAAAAATTAGATTTCTGTCTTGCGAACCTTTAATTGGTCCTTTAGAAAATTTAAATTTAGAAGGTATTCATTGGGTAATTGCTGGTGGTGAATCAGGACCAGGAGCAAGACCGATGAAAGTTGAGTGGGTAAGATCGCTAAGAGATCAATGTGTAAATCAGGATGTAGCATTTTTCTTCAAACAATGGGGCGGCGTTCAAAAGTTCCGAACCGGGAGGACATTGGATGACCGCACTTGGGATGAACTCCCTGTCCGACCAAGACTTAACTCGGAAGTCAGTTTACAACCCGTTTAAATTACAAAATCCACGCAGGAAAGCCCACGGCTTCAGTTGTGGGATGAAAGCGAAAAAAAGAGAACATGTGTTGTGGTTTTTTCGCGTTTTTTGTATCATAAAGATAGAGGACAGAAAGGAGCAGGGGGCGATGGCGCGGAAGAAAAACTCCGGCAACCACACACCGATGCAAACCATCACGTCTAGGGCCAAAATTGTCTATCTCGCAGACCAGGACGCCCTACTACTGGGGCTTTTGGGTTTTTTCGCAACTAAGCTCTGGAATACTGCCAATCATCATCGGCGCGTGGTCTGGGGCGAGACTGGTAAAATCCCAAATTTTGTTGAACAATGTAGGGATCTCAAGACTAACAGGTGGTACAAGCTGATACCTTCACAAAGCGCCCAGGAGATTCTTGGGGAACTGGACGACTCCTATCGCTCCTGGTTTTCTCACCGTAAAAACGGCGACCTAAGCGCACGTCCGCCGCGATTCCGGAAAAAGGAACCATTAAGCACCATAACCTTTAAACAGAAGGCTTTTGAAATCCTGCCGGGCAACCATGTCAAGGTGAGGTTGCCCAAGACCTACGCGAGGCGGGAAATGGTTTTGGAATACCACCTTCCTCCTGATACCACCTTGGGCAAAGTTCAGCAGGTCAAGTTGTCCTGCGACCCCACGAGCGGGGATTGGTACGTGCACATTGTCCATAAAGTGCCAATTAAGTACCGTGAAACCGGCCAGGTCATGTCTCTTGACCTTGGGATCGTGAACACTGTGGCCGGACTAATCACGGATGGGTTTTCATTTCTCGTGCCCGGAGGCGAGCTTTTGGCCCTTGACCGGTACTTCCAGAAGGAAAAGGCGAAATGCACGAAATCAACCAGCAGAAAGTGCATCAGAATCAACGCCAAATGGGGAAGGCAACGCAGCCACTATCTGCACGCCTTGACAAAATGGCTGGTGGACCTGGCCGTTGCCCACAACGTTTCCACCATCCTAGTCGGCGAATTAAAGGGTATTCGCGCAGACAAAGATTGGGGAGACGCGGGGAATCAGAAACTTCACACCTGGCCCTTCAGCAAGATAATAAGCTTGCTCACCTACAAGGCAGCCCTTGCGGGCATTCGGGTAATTAAAGTGTCGGAAAAAAGCACCAGCACCACCTGCCCGGTATGCTCCAGGAGAACTAAAAAAGCCAGGGTTTACCGAGGATTATTCGTCCATTGCGGTCTTGCGCTGAACGCCGACTTGGTGGGCGCGTACAACATTTTGCAAAGATATCTCCGTGAGACGGGTCAGGCTTGGCCGGACCCGGTGGGAGTAGTGGGCGCACTGGCACGCCCAGCAGTCAACCTGTTTGTGTGGAGAAAAACCACACCGCTAGGCCGAGGACAGGGGACGTTCAGGCGGGCTGCTTAAGCCTGTTTGGACATCTGCGAACCGACTATCCCCGAAGGGGAACCAAACCCCTTTAGGGGTGGGAAGATGTCAGTTAACCTCCCATAATAAAACTAAGGGAGGTTAGTTTATATTTTATCAACTTCATCCGACTTCCCTCCAGCCCCCCCAAAAAAATATGTAAGGTGATCTTTATGAAAGTAGCTATTTACGCAAGAGTATCTTCGGAAGATCAACAAGAAAGAGGCACAATTGGAAACCAGACTGAATTTGCCCAGAAATATTGTGACCTACATCAATTAGATGTATTGCATTGGTATCTTGATGATGGGATATCCGGGACTATTCCTCTCGAAGAACGCGAGGAAGGAAAGAAGCTCTTGGAAGACGCAAAAGCCGGGAAAATTGACTTGCTCCTGATCTATCGTCTGGATCGACTAGGCCGATCCGCACGAATCATTTTAAATGCAGTCTATGACCTGGAACAAAACGGGGTTAAAATTCGTTCCATGACCGAACCCTTCGACACCGGCGATCCGTCTGGGCGTTTTCTCCTAACCATCCTCGCAGGTGTTGCGGACCTGGAACGGGAAACAATCCTTGAACGCATGTGGTTAGGAGCAAATCGTGCGGCCCGCTCCGGCAAATGGCTGGGGGGGATTGTCCCTTATGGATATCGAGTGAACAAGGATGGATTTATTGAGGTCAACGAAGACTTTCTCCCGGGCTTTGATATGAGTGAAGCTGATGTGATACGCTTAATCTATCGTCTTGTTGGGGAACAGGGAATGTCCACAATCAAGTTGGCGGATTATCTAAATGCGCTTGGTATACCTCCTTCTTATGTAAAGGACGCACGCATGGTTACGCAAGGAAAAAGAAAAGTTGCCACGTCCGGTATATGGCTTCCCGGAAGAATCCGAAATATGATTGTAAACACAACCTATAAAGGAATTCATTATTATGGCAAACGAACAAATAAGAAAAGAGAGCTTATTAAAAGAGAAGTCCCTGCAATCGTTTCTGAGGAATTATGGCAAAAAGCACAAGATGCCTTGAAACAGAATCAGATCGAGGCCATGCGAAATTCCAAAAGGAAATATCTCCTCAGAGGCTTAATCAAATGCGGTGTTTGTGGGCTCACCTATCACGGATCAGTTTTTGGAAAGGAACTAAAGGCGTTTTATCTTTGCGGTGGGAAAACTTCCTATCACGGACCTTTTAAAGAAAAATGTGTTTCGAAGAACGTCCCGGCAGAATGGGTGGAGGAGTTGGTCTGGAATGATTGTGTGAATTTTATCCGTAACCCTGGAAGTGCCATGATGGAAATGGCAGCAACCTTTGAGGAACGTACATTTCATAAAAAGGAGATCCTCGCGGAATTGGAGAGTGTAAAAAAGGCCTTAAACGAAAAAGAGGAAGAGAAGCAGAGCATTCTCGACCTTTACCGTAGGAAATTGATCGGAAGTACCGATGTGGAAATCCAGCTTCAACGTATATCCAAAGAGAAAGACTCATTAGAGCTTAGAATCGCGGATCTCGAAAATGAACTAAGGCTGGAGGATGGGATGGCGAAGCAGTTTTTTTCCGTGGAAGAGTTACTTAAAGATCTCCGGAGCAAAATTGAAGGAGACCCTCCGTTTGAGGTGAAAAGGGAAATCATCAAGACGTTGGTGAAAGAAGTGGTCGTCCATACGATTCCAAAAGAAAGGGGAAGGCCAAATGCGACGGTTACTGTACACTTTACCTTTTCCAAGGATGTTCCACGCACGGACAGGGATTCATCGAAGCGATTAACATGAATCGGGCAGGGAAGGTGAGCGCCCCCCTCGCCCTGCCGATGGTCACCTGACCATCTTCCAGCGGCTGGCGCATCACTTCCAGGGTATGGCGGGTAAACTCCGGCATCTCATCGAGAAAGAGAACGCCCCGGTGGGCCAGAGAGACTTCCCCGGGCCTTGGGACGGCTCCCCCTCCCACCAGTCCATGGACCGAAATCGTATGGTGAGGAGACCGGAAAGGACGGTTTCGCATCAAAGTGCCCCGCTCATTTAGTCCCGCAATGCTGTAGATCTTCGTCACCTCCAGCGCTTCCTCCCTTGTCAAGGGAGGAAGAATCGATGGAAGCCGCCGGGCCAGCATCGTCTTCCCCGAACCGGGCGGGCCCACCATCATGAGGTTATGAAACCCCGCCGCCGCCACCTCGAAAGCCCTTTTCGCCTGATATTGTCCCTTCACTTCCTTAAAATCAGGGAGAGTCTCCTCCTCGATCTTCTCCTCATCCTTCATACGTGAACGTGGTATCGGAGAGGGATTTTTCAAGTATGAAACCACCTCCTCCAGACTTGTCGCCGGAAGAGTCGTAATCTCTAACAAATCCCCCTCATTCCGGTTCGCTTCCGGAATAACCACCAACTCATACCCCGCCGCCTCCGCCGCCATTAACATGGCGAGGAGCCCCTGAACCGGGCGCAAGCCCCCTTCCAGGGAAAGTTCCCCTACGAAGAGGATCTTCCTGAGGTCAAGGGGGGTTTTCAATTGTCCGCTGGCAAGAAGTATCCCCACCGCGACAGGCAGGTCCAAAGAGGAGCCTTCCTTCTTCATGTCGGCAGGGGCTAAATTGGTCGTAATGCGAAGGAGCGGGAACTCAAACCGACTATTGCGTATGGCGGAGCGCACCCTCTCCCTCGATTCACGGATGGCGCTGTCGGGAAGTCCTACCAGATCGAAGGTGGGCAATCCGTTGCTCAAATCGATTTCTACCTCAATGAGGTGTCCGTCCACCCCATATACGGTTGCTCCATATACCCGAGCGTACACTTGATGCATTCTCCTTATCTACTCAATATCACAACATGTCGCATGGATTACTCCTATCCTCATTCGTATTCTACATCTATCGTCTAAATCCTTTTATGAGTTCCCAAAAATCACCCTTTTCCTTAGAACCGATTCAGGTTAGCGTCCCAGCAGGAAGAGAGTGGAAGAGAGAAAGAGGATAAAGAAATTGGCCACCCCATACATGAGGTGAACCGTTTCGACGATGTGAGAAGGCCGAAGCGGATGAAGCGGCTCTCCCAGGTAGGCACGGAAAGATTCCACTCCTTGATAGCGATTGAATCCCCCTAAACGGATCCCTAATGCGCCCGCCACCCCGGCTTCAGGAATCCCACTGTTGGGACTGGGATGCTTGCCGGCATCGCGCCACATGGTTCGCCAAGCCCCCACGGCATCAAGGCGGTAAACGAAAGAGAGAAGTACAATCAGGATCCCGGTGATGCGGGCAGGGATGATATTGAGCACGTCATCCAATCGCGCCGAAGCCCAGCCTAAGTTTTGGTACCGTTCGTTTTTATACCCCACCATCGAATCGAGGGTATTGGCGGCTCGATAGGCTAGGGCGAACGGCGCACCACCCACTGCGGCATAAAAAAGGGGGGAAATGATGGCATCCACGATATTCTCCGCCACCGTCTCCACAGCTCCGCGAACCACCTCTTTCTCCTCCAAGTGTTCCGTATCCCTTCCCACAATCATGGATAAAGAAGCGCGCGCATGCCGCAGATTTCCTTCCCTCAGCTTGTCATACACCTCCATCGCCGCATCCGCCAATCCTTTGGAGGCGATGGTCGTCGAGATGAGCCAAATCTCCAGGAGTTCGGAAAGCCAGGGATGAATCATCTTTAATCCCGTAATGAGCCCCCAAGCAATCCCCCCGCTTCCTCCAACCAAACATAGAGGATAAAGAAGGCCAATCCGGCGAAGCGCCTTCTCCGATGAAGCCATTCTCCTCAAAAACGGTTCCATGCGGCGAATGATGTTTCCCATGATTACCACCGGATGAGGAATGAAACGCGGATCTCCAATCCCACGATCCACCAGATAGGCGAGGAGAAGTTTCAAAGAGAGCATCATCTCGCCAAAGCCTCCTTAATGGCGGCATAGACCGCCTTGCCCACTCCATCTCCCAACGTCGTCGCCGTCCCGGCGAAATGATGTGGATACTCTTCCCCCTTCCCGCCCTGGACCGCCAAAACGATGGAATCCGTCGTGGTTCCCGTGGCGATTTCTCCATCTACGGTACGTACTCCCAAATCCTGCAACAGGGCGCACTTTGCCTCTGTGGCCGTCATGATGAGATTGATCATGGCTGCCTCGGTAAGCGATGCTTGCAAAAAGAGAAAAAGGTTGATGGTACCGCTAAGGTAACTGGAAAAAAGAGACTTCACTTTCCCCACCCGTCCCGTATTAGAAAGGCCTGCCGTGGCGCAGACGACCAACCGGTACTGATCACCCACCCTCTCGATCACCGAGGTTCGCTCCAAATTGGCTGCGGTAAGAAGAACCACCGTGCCTTCCTCCTCAAATCCCCAGGTGGCAAGGCGCTCCTTCACCCACTCCTCGGGGTTGTCGCTGTGATAAGAAAGCGGAACCTTTCCATTAATAAAGCGACTTATCTGTCGCAGCCCACCTCCCCAGAGTGCAGAACTCAGGGTGGTCATGGTCTCACCGCTTTCCACCAAAAGGTAATCGGGATGTAACTGAAAGGTAAGGGTGGGCCAAAAAGAAGGGGAGTACATGTAACGATCTGTTCCATTCCCATGCTTCAACCAAAACGTGTTCATCCCCTTTGCTCCCCTTTAAGACGCAGAGGGAGCCCGGCCACTACCCATGTCACTTCATCGGAGACGGACGCCACCCTTTGGTTTAATTCCCCTAAGAGATCGGCATACCATCTCCCCAGAGGGGAGAGCGCTACACCGCCGAGACCGATCTCATCGGAGACGATAAGCCAATTCTGATCTCTCCCCTTGATCACTTCGAGAAAACGGGAGATGTCCTCTATGATTCTTTCGTTATGCCTGGCTCCGCGCCATTCCGCTTCCGGAATGGGGGACAACCGATTGCTTAACCAAGCGGAGAGGGAATCCAATAAGACCACCCGATCCCCTTCTGTGATGGATGAGATTCGTTTTAAATCGAGAGGCTCTTCCATCACTCGCCAAGAAAGGGGACGCCGCGCTTGATGAAGACGAATCCGTTCTTTCATCTCCTCATCCATGCAAACGTTGGTCGCCACATAAGAAACCGGCCCCCCATCTCCTTGAGCCAACTCCTCAGCCACCCGGCTCTTTCCGGAACGAATCCCGCCTAACACCAGATGAATGGTCATCTTTCTCCCTCCCCTTGTTTTACAAAAAGGACCGGAGCCTGTTCGGATCCTACCCGCGAAAGGAGAAGATCCCGCGCCCGTGCCATCTCCTCCATCAATCGTGCATTCTCCGTCCGCGTGCGAACCGCAATGCGAAAATGGAATGGGGTTAATCCCACATACGAAGAGGCATTGCGGATGAGAATGCCCCGCTTTCCCAAAACCTCCTGCAGGTCCGTCACCGTAAAAGGATCCAGAATACGCACCAAGAGGTAATTGGCGGCGGAGGGATAGACCCTCCACCCCAGCCGTTCCGTAATCGCCTCGTTAAGAAAGCTCCTCTCCTGCTGAATCAACACGCGCGTTTGTTCCACATACTCCTTCTCGTCAAGACAAGCCAGTCCCACTTCCTGTGCAAGGAGATTGACACTCCAGGGCACCTGAAAACTCTCCAGCCGACGGATCATGTGGGGTGAAGCCAAAGCATATCCTAAGCGTAATCCGGGAATGGCATAGATCTTCGTCAGGGATCGGAGCAAGAGAAAATAAGAATCGTGGCGGAGAAAGGGAAGGAGGGTCGCCTGCTCCTGATCAGGAAGAAAGTCGATAAAGGCTTCATCCAACACGCAGAGAATCTGTCGCGCTTTACTCCATGCGAATAGATGAAGCAATTCTTCCCGTGCATACACACTGCCCGTCGGATTATTGGGAGTGCCCAGGAGGATCAGGTCACACTCCTCAAATCGGGCCAGCATCTCTTGAAGATGCGGGCGGTATTCATTTTCCTCCGCAGCCACATAGCGGACGATTTCCACCCCGTAGATCCTCGCCATCCGCTCATATTCAACGAAAGAGGGGGATAGGAGCCCCACCCTCCGAGGACGGAACGCTTGGAAGAGAAGAGAGAGCAGTTCTGCCGCTCCATTCCCGACGAGAATAAAGTCCTCTTCCATGTGGTGCAAAGAAGATAATTTACGGGTTAAAGCCCGTTTCCCCGGATCTGGGTAACGATCAATCCTCCCCATGGCCTGTTCCATCGTTTTATATACCGTAGGGGGTGGTCCCATGGGATTGATGTTGGCACTGAAGTCGAGGAACTGGTCCGGATGAAACGGGAATTTCTCCGCCGCGCTCACCCGATCCCCCCCATGGCCATATTTCTCCAACCGACCCTCTTCGAGGTTCATCCTCGTCACTATCCTTTCCACTTGAACCTCCACTCACATCATCGATCACTCACTTAAAGACGTCCGGATAAACATCTTTCGCGATCTCCTCCAAGGCATCCATGAGACGAGGGCCAGGGCGTGAAACGGTATCCTGATTCAATTGGTAGATTTCTCCATTCTTAACCGCCGGAACTTCCTTCCAGGCCGGACGCTTCTTCACTTCTTCTACGGCATTGGGTACATAATCATAAGTTAACAAAATGACATCCGGTTTGGCCGCCACCGCCTGCTCCTCCGTCCACTTCGGCCAACCTTCCTGATCGGCGGCCACATTGATGGCTCCCGCCGCTTCGAGAAGCTCATTCATAAAAGTTCCCTTTCCGGTGGTATAAAGTTCCGGGGGAGCAGAAATCTCCACCCATACTTTTTTCTTTTTATCGGCTGGGATCGTTTTCGCTTTCTCCACCACCGCCCGGTAACGTTCCTGCATGCCTTTAATCACTTCTTCTCCTTTATCGGAAGTGCCCGTCACTTTCGCCAAAAGTCGAATAGATTCATAGACCTGATTCAGAGAAGTCGCGTCGTTCACCACCAAAACGTTTAACCCCGCTTCCCGCATCTTGGCCACCTGATCCACTTGTCCCGTCACATGCCACTGGTTGGCCAGCACAAGATCGGGATGGAGGGAGACCACTTTCTCAAGATCTACATTCATGTCGCCCACTTTCTCTTTGTTCTTTACCTCTTCCGGATAATTATCATTGCTCGTCACCCCTACGATTTGATCCCCGTATCCCAACGCATAAATAATCTCTGTATTGCTGGGAATGAGGGAGATGATCCGCTCAGGGGCTTTTTCCACCGTAATCTCTTTGCCCGTCCCATCCTTGACGGTCACAGGGAAGGCATTCTCTTTCGTTGGGTTGTTTTCCGTGGGGGCGGTCGTCTGTGGATTCGAAAGTTGACCGGATGCGCTCTGTTCCGGTTTCCCTTGATCGGCACTGCACCCGATCATGCCCATCATGACTAGCGACAAGATAAGCAGGAACAGGCTTAATTTACGAAAGATCGACTGTTTCATTTTTTCCCCTTCCTTTTTACTGGTCTATTGGTCCATAAACATTTTTATAAGGACAGCAGAATCGATTCCCTTTTCTTTCTATCCCACCTCCATCCTCGAGTTTCCCTTCATGGCGGCATGAAAAAGGAGACTTCCCCTTCAGGAAATCTCCTTTTGCAAACGGATTTCGATACAAAGCTATGTATCTTCTCTGCCGTTGCCCTTTTCCTCGAAGGGAACTTGCCGTTCTTTTAGGCAGGTCTCCTGGCTTGCAGTTCCTCGATTCGTTCACCTTCCCATGCACGACGGTACACAGTGGCTGCCTTTCGGCCTAAACGTCTCTCCCTGCTTACAGTGGCGGGACCGCGCCGGATTTCCACCGGACTTCCCTATTAACACTTAGCGAGTCAACTAAGTGACCTAAAAGAGATATGAAGTTGATCTAAGCTTAATTATAGTAAAAAACCGGAATGAATCAACCGTCTTAGGATCTAAACAGGATCAAAATTTACATCATTCATCCTTACTTTACTCCTCTTTCTTTCTGACCACCAATACCGGGCATCTCGTCTGATGTATCACCCCGTAACTAACACTTCCCAAAAGTGAACCTCTTAATGGCCCCATCCCCCTCGCCCCCATCACGATGTAATCCGCCTTCCACTGATCCGCAGCCTCCACGATTTTCTCTGCAGGGTTGCCCATCTCCACAACCTTTTCATAGGGGATGTGGGCTTCTTCCAAAAGGGACAGATAAGGAGTCATCACCGCCTCTCCCAATTCCTCGGCATAGGAACGTATTTCTTCTTTGGAGAAAAAGATCTTGGTATGGGCGGTATCGAAACTGGGCTGTACGTTCATGATAAGAACCTTGGCGGCAAAAGCCTTGGCCAGTTTCATTCCTTCCTGCAGCGCCTCTTTGGAATGGTCAGATCCATCTACCGGAACCAGAATCACCATCTTGAACATCGCCTCCCCTTCCGGCCTTTATCCAATCTGTATGATAACTTCGACGGAGGGAGGCGATTCCCCTTCCTTGCCGGGCTAGAAAAATAAAATCACACAAAACATTTTCATGATATCGTTTTCATTTTTATTATGATATAATAGAGAATAGTACAATAATTCTGTTACATAGAAAGGGAAAAGAAATGGCAGGTTATCGGCAAAAGCCCCCAATCCACAGGAGGGAAAAAGATGAACCCCCAGTTATCCTTTCATTCAGCCAGAGAAATGCATAAGAAGATCGATGAATTGGCCAATCTTTGGAGGACCTATGTTTTGGAAAACCATGACCCAGGACCCATACGACAAGATGTTCTGGAATCGTGGAAGCGGAGTGAACAATTCGGCGTAAGCCCAAAACAGAAAAGGACCTCGATCGTATGGACCGATGAAGAGATAAAAGAATGGACTCGGAAATCAAATTTCTATAAGATTTCTTATCCCATCTTGCAACACCTAACCTCTCAAATCAAGGGAACCGGTCACATGGTGGCGTTAACCGACCATCATGGGCGAATCGTCTATTTGGAAGGGGACCAACCGATTTTAAAAAAGGGGGAAGAGATTCATTTCCTTCGCGGGGCCGATTGGAGCGAGAAGACGGCAGGCACGAACGCCATCGGAACATCCCTCGCGCTCTCCCACCCCATCCAAATTTTCTCCTATGAGCATTTTAGCGAAGGCTTCCATCCCTGGACCTGCGCTTCCGCTCCCATCCGCGACCCGTTTACCGGGGAACTACTGGGTGCCATCGATCTGACCGGGCCCACCGAGTTTGGGCAGCCCCATACGTTGGGAATCGCCACGATGACCGCTTCCATCATACAACAGGGATATAAAGAAATCTCCCAAAAGAATTATCATCTCCTGCATGATCATTTTTTTAAAACGTTGCAGCTCTATAAAAATGACCCCCTGATGGTGCTCAGCTCTACGCTGCAGGTGATCGATGCTTCGGAGAAAGCCTTTGCCTTATTTCAGATGCAGGATCTCCATACCTTTTGGTCCCTTCCCGGAATGGACGGACTAAGGGAAGCCCTCCTTCAACAACGGGAAAGCAAAACCGAGATCGAACTATCCTCTCGTTCGTTAAAAATCATCTCCCAACTTCTCATGACGGATGGGAAGAAAATAGGGTACCTCCTCCATCTAAAGCGGTCGGAAAGAAAGCCGATTCCCCGCCTTATCCCGGAAGACCCGTGGGAGGAATTGATCGGGCAATCCCAGGTAATGAAAGAACTGATCCAAAAAGGCAGAAAAGTCTCTCCCACCAATGTTCCCGTCCTCTTAACCGGGGAAAGCGGTACGGGAAAGGAGAGGTTCGCCCAGGCGATTCATCGGTCCAGCCTCCGCCATAAAGGACCTTTTGTCGCCATCAACTGCGGGGCCATTCCCAAAGAACTGATGGCCAGCGAACTCTTCGGTTATGAGCCGGGAACCTTTACAGGAGGGAACCCGAAAGGGAAGGCCGGAAAATTCGAAGAGGCGAATGGAGGGACCCTCTTCCTGGATGAAATCGGAGAGATGCCTCTGGACCTGCAAATCTATCTGTTGCGGGTATTGCAAGAGAAGGAAGTTATACGGCTCGGTTCCTCCAAACCGATCCAGGTGGATGTTCGGATCCTGGCCGCCACCAACCGAAATTTGGAGGAAATGGTGACGAAAGGGCTATTCCGGGCAGATCTCTACTTTCGCCTAAACGTGGTGGAGTTAAAACTCCCTCCCCTGCGGGAACGAAGGGAAGACATTCCACTCTTATGCCGATATTTTCTCCGGAAAAGCGCCATGAAGCATCAGAAACAGGTCTTGCGACTGGACGAAGAGGTAATGAACCTCTGTATGCATCATCCCTGGCCCGGGAATCTCCGCCAACTGGAGAACGTGATCGAACACGCCCTCATTTTCGCCCATGGGGACATGATTCAGCGGACGGATCTCCCGGCCTCCCTCTTCTTTCAACCTGAGATGGCATCGGAAGAAGAGGGGGAAGGAGAGGAGGATAACCCCCTGGCTGCAGAAGAAAAACGTCTGCTCCTAAAGCTTATCCTCGAGACGGATGGGAACCTCTCCGAAGTGGCAAGACGTTGCAACATCGCCCGATCCACCCTCTATCGGAAACTGCGGAAGTACAAGATAAAGATGAAATAAACCCCGTCATAAAATCTCCATCAACTCTGAAAACGGAAAGTTCACCTCTTTATCCCCGATCATCGAAATTCCAGGAACACGGCTGATACCGCATCGGAACTCATGCGAGGTTCATACCCTCATATGCGGGGTTCATACCCGAATAAAGGAAAATGCGCCCGTTTTCGGGCGCACGTAGAAAAATCGCCATCAGATTCCACAAAATATCTCCAGTTCTGCATCACCATTCCCCTCAAGCAGCGTTTATCTCGGGACCGGGCGCCCCAACCATTCTTCGTAGAACGCATCGATGTCCGGCTCAAACTCCTTGATGACCGGATACCAAGGGGCCACATTTTCCACCTCCAATTGGGTCCCGCAGGAAGGGCAGTAATATTCCCGGAGCACCTGCCAGGCAGGATCGGGTGCCAGGAGCTTGGGATAAATCTCTTCCAGCTTCTCCTCCGTATCCCTCACATAAACCAACGCATGGAGTTTCCAATTGTCCGATGCATCGCAAAATTCATGGCCGCAATCGCACTTCACCACCCGTTTTCCATCTTCTTTCGCCACGATATAGAGATGGAGGCCTGCCGGAAGGAGGATCTTCTCCTTCCAGGGAACCCGCTCCTGCAAAATCTCCAGGTATAGATCAAAGCGATCCGGGTCCTTAAAACTGGAGAGCATCTCCTTCAGCTTAAAGAACTCAATCGTCCCATCGATCAATTCTTCAATGGTCTTCTTCTCATATTTCGCCATCTGTGATCCCTCCCTTTTTGGCTCTTTCCCGCAAAAATCGCCTAATGACTCCCCGACGCACCGGAAGAGTGAATTTAGTTGCGGCGATGCGCTCCGAAGATGGGCATCTCCTGCGCTAACTCGCTTTCCGTCAATTCCCATTCGTCGGGCAGATTCCAGAAAGCACGGAATTCCTGGAGAAAGCGACCACTTAAGGCGAAGCTGGAAGCATACATGTGGCGCACCTGGATGGCTGCCTCTTTCTTCAGAATTTTTTCCCGTTCCATCTCCATCCATTCCCGCGTCGGCCTGCCTCTTTTGATCCGCTCCTGCCGGATCTTCCTCCTTCGCTCTTCCGTCTTTTCTTCATCCACCACCCATTTCCCTTTCTCATTCCGTGAAATGACGGCTCCGTACACCTTCTCCGCATAGTCGGGCAAAAGATGGCCACCATTCAGATCCTGTTCAATCGCCTTCGGTCTCCTCTCCAGGGGGTCGCCGAATCCAGGGCCCCCTCGGAGATAATTGAGGTAAAGATCATAATTCTCGAAGATGGCCTCTGTGGTGATCGCCTGCTTATCCCGGTATACCTCTTTGGCATTCATCACCTTCTCATACTGGGGATTGCCGGGATCGGGATCGCCTCCCAGCGGGATGGGCAGTTTCTTTTCGATCCGTTCATTCAAATCAGTGCCATGGGCTTCAAAACGATATCCCGATGCAGCCGGATATCCGCCCATGAGCCCCCCGTCGCTCGATACATAACCGTTCCCCATGAAGAACATGGTCCAATCCTTCGCACCCCAAACCATGCGCAGGCTCTCATACCCATTTCCTCCCCGGTATTTGCCCGCTCCTCCCGTATTCGGTTTTATCTTTCGGCCCAGGTAGATCAGGGGTTCGGCCAATTCCCAGATCTCCATATCCCCCATGTCCCCTTCCGGGTTCCAAACCGCGGCGGCGTGATCAATTCCATCCTTTACCGCACCGGCGCCTACCCCTTCCGCCGCCGACTCAAAACTGTTCACCGCATGATTCTCATGAAACTGGTTGTATCCGCCTCCTTGCAGCCAGTTGCTGGTATTGGCATTCCCTGCGTTTACCTCTTCCAAGTATCCCCGGGCAAAATAGGCTCGGCTTAGGGAACGCCACAGGGGGCTCCAGGCCGATACGAGGAAGTGCCACGCGTAACTATGGGCGGTGCGGATATCATCGGGGTTGAGCCAGGAACCGTACGGTAGATCAAATCGGCTGGCAAAGTAAGCGCCGTCATTGATCCGGTCATTGGGGACGAGGGTCTGGGAGAGCATCACCCAGATGCCGCTGGTGATGGATACCGGGGTTGCGTTATAGCTGTGCCATCCCCAGCGATTTACCCCTTCAAAATCAATTTGGAACTTCCCATCCTTGTGAATGGTCATCTCATGGGGAGCATGCATCATGGTGTCGATCCGGGCATAGGGAGGGACATCCACATTCCGATAAGGAATATCGACGAAGGAGACGCCTCGGTACTTTCCAGGAATGGTGAGTGTTTTCACCTGATTGATAAATCCCCGCCGCCCGTCTTCAATCACTTCCCGGATGAACTGCTTATAGGCATCAATCCCCTCATCCTCCACCATCTGCAGGACCAGATCCCGAATCATGTGGCAGCCGGCAATCCGGGTCCGTTCATCCAACAGCCAATATTTGGTCGTGCGGATGGAACGTTGGCTTTCAATGAGCCAATCCCGGGAAAGGGTATCATTCTGACCGATTTTGCGGCAGGCGATCTGATACCCGTCGTCATAGCGGGTGACCGGTCCCACCGTCATGCTTCCCGGCGCGGTGGCGCCCGTGTCGATGACGTGGGTGACGCCTCCCACCCAGCCGATCAGTTCATCTCCCCAGAAAATGGGGACGATCGTGTGGACGTCGCAGGGATGGACATTCCCGATTTGACAATCGTTGTTGCAAAAGATATCCCCCGGATGGATGCCCGGATTTTCTTCATATTCGTTGCGGATCATAAACTTGATGGCGGCGCCCATCGTCCCCACGTGGATGATGATCCCCGTGGACGTGACGATGGAATCCCCCTCCGGGGAATAAAGGGTAAAGCAGAGTTCCCCTTCCTGCTCCACGATCGGGGAGGCAGCCACCCGTTTCGCCGTTTCCCGGGCGTGAACCACCCCTCCCCGGAGTTTGGCAAACATCTTCTCAAAACGGATCGGATTCGATTCCTTAAACGGAAGCTCCGTAAGCCCGGCGTAATGCCCCGTCTCTTTGCTGATGCGGTCCATCTCTTCCCGCATCTCCTTCAGGGTCTTCCCGTTCCAGCCAATGGCCTTATTGGGGCTTACTCCTGCTTTTAAATCTTCTTGCCGAATGGCCAAAGTAAATCCCTCCTTTTTTCTGTCTCACATTCCAGTTCCTTTTATGCGTTCCGCGGCTCTTTCAAGTGAAAGATCCGGTGGGCATCCAAATAGGTCTCGTAACCGGGAGGCACGACAAAGGTGGTGGCCGAAGATTCCAGAATGGCAAATCCTTTCACCCGGTTTCCTGCCTTTAAAGCTTCCATCTTCCATATGTCGGCCTTCACCCATTCTCCTTTCCAGTACACATTCCTTTGCCCCACATAAGCTTCCGCCGGGGGGGTTGCTCCCTGCAGGGGCTCTTCGGGAATCTTCGGTTTCGGCACATCGACGATTCCCCGGACGATCGCCCCGGTGACGGAGTACCCCAACTCCGGAGAACGGGCCGCCTTCGCATAAACCCTGGCATACGTCTCTTCAAAGGCATTCACCAATTCTCCCCAGTCTTTCACCGTTTTTACCTCCCGGATCGGGGATTCGATCTCCAAGTCGTTTAATTGCCCCTGGTATTGCATGCGGAAGTAGAAACGGAACTTCACCTTCTCCTTGGAAAAAAAATTCTTCTCAAACTCTTCCGCCACTTTTTCCGCCAGTTCTTCCCACGCCGCTTGTAAGGCGGCACCGGCCGCTTCTTTCTCCCGATCGGAGGCGTTGGCGTTTACATTAATGTCCAAGGTTTTATCGTAACGGTATTCAAAATCGGCCGCCCCGCACCCGAAGGCGGAAAATCCGGCCGCCCAGGCCGGGACCAGGATATCCTCGAAACCGAGTCCTTTCGTGTAGCCGGCCGTATGAAGGGGGCCGCCTCCTCCATAGGAAAAGCAGACGTATTGGGAGGGGGTATAGCCTTTCCCCAGGATCATGGACTCCAAGTAATTCCTGAGCTGCGATTCGAGGAGATCAATCACCCCATAGGCCGCATCTTCCACCGTCAACCCCAAAGGATCCGCGATCTGCTCCTTGATGGCCTGGTAAGCCCGTTCCGGATAAAGCTTCACCTCACCTCCCAGGAAATTGTCCGGGTTGATCAAGCCCAGGACCACGTGGCAATCGGAGACGGTCACCGTATCAACCCCTCCGGCCGGGTTGCAGACCCCCACCCGGTAACCGGCGCTGTCCGGTCCCAGGGTGATCGACTTATAATTCGGATCGATCCGTACAAAACTTCCCGCCCCTGCCCCCACCGAATCCATGGCCACCAACGGGAGAGACATGACGAGGCGGGCCATATCGGGACTTGAATTAATGCTTAGGTCCCCCTGGGTGATGAGGGCCATATCAAAGCTGGTCCCGCCGATGTCGGAGCAGGCGATGTTCGGCAGCTTCAGATAATCCCCCAGGTATTTCGCCCCCACCCCCCCGCCGATGGGACCCGAGACGAGGGTTCGGGCCAGTTCATTGGCTCGAATGCTGATCGTTCCACCGTGGCTCGCCATCACCCGAAGATCAAAGTGGGCCCCTTCTTCTTTCATCCGTTTGTCGATTTTGGAAAAAGTCTGCCGGGAGGGGTCTGCCGCATAGGCTTCAATAATGGTGGTGTTGGTCCGATGGGATTCCTTGCGAACAGGATAGTAATCGACGGAAGCAAAGACGGGGATGGAAAGGCCCCGCGCCGCGATGATCTCTTTCGCCCGATCCCTCACCCTGCGCTCGTGATCCGGGTACTTATACGAATGGAGGAAGCTGATCACAATCGCCTCCACATTCTCGTCGAGGAGTTCATTCACTGCCGGATCAATCTCGTGTTCGTAAAGGGGGATCACCACGTTTCCGAAGAGATCTACCCTTTCCGTCACCCCCCTCGTCCATTCCCTGGGAACCAGGGGAGGATCATAGCGGTGGGTGTTTAAGTGGATCCGATCGGAGTATGAATACCCCAGATAAGACTGAATCGCTCTCCCCATGCGGTGAAAATCTTCCATCCCTTTGTTGGTGATCAGGCCAACACGTCTTCCCTTCCGGGAGACGAGGCGATTCAACATCGCCGTTCCGGAGTAAACCCCTGCCACCATCTGTGGGAAAGCATCCCGGACTTTAATCTCCCACTGGGAGAGGGCGTCCCGGGAAGAATTAAGGAGCCCCACCGATTCATCCTCCGGTGTAGATTGGGCTTTCCCCACCACGAACTCTCCCCGGTCATCAATGATAAAGGTGTCGGTCATGGTGCCTCCCGCATCAATCGCGAGAATTTGCGGACTTCTCATCGCCATCTGTTGAATCACCCCTTCTTTATTTTCATGGTCAGGAAGCGGGTCTTCTCTCTTCTACCCCTTTTGTCCTTTGGAGGAGAAGGATGAGCCCCCTCTGCTCTTCCCTTCCTACCCCATCCGTTGCAAGTACCATGCCAAAACACCCATGTTCGTCTTCTTCGCCTCCATGCTGCGGTCATTGCACCTTCTCTCCTTTGATACCAGGCGGCGGGCACCGCCCCCTTCTCCCTTGATTTCCAAGATCCGATGGCGGCAACATGATCGGATGAAAACGTGAAACGAGCCAATTCTCTGAACCGGTGTTGAACCGGGAGGAGAATAAGCCGACCTTCCATGTGTTGCAAAACGAAACAACTGTATCACTACAGAATGAGACAGGTGTAATTCGGACGAGATTTGAAAAAACCCCTTTGTTATTTGGGGATTGACAGTTTATCACCCCCGTTGTATAGTGAGGACGAACGGAATGATCGCAGAGATCGAAGTCTGTTGTATTACACAACAGGCGAAGAAGCTCTTATTTCGTATGAAAATTCTTTTTAGCGGTCCTCGATGAGCAGTCTCCGTTTTCTTTATCTTCGGTGATCTGTTAATCATCATAAATCATGATGTTTTCTCATTTTTCTTTTAAAATCGAAAGGGGAGGTACACATGGGTAAAGCGGTTTGGTTTCCCGATCCGAAATGGATTGAAGCAACCCGTCTCGATCGCTGGATGAAGCAACTGGGGTTTACTAACTATGAGGAGTTCTTCCAAGCCTCCGTCAGGGATATCGGCTGGTTCTGGGGAGAAGTGGAGAAGGCATTGGGCATCGAATGGTTTCAGCCCTATGAAAGGGTGCTCGATCTATCCCAGGGGATCCAATGGCCCCATTGGTACGTGGGCGGCAAGATCAATGTGGTCCATAATGCTCTGGAAAAATGGAGCCGAAACCCCGCGACGAAAGAACACCTCGCCCTCCTTTGGGAGGGGGAGGATGGAAAAACGAAGAGATACACTTATTCCCAATTGGCGGAGTGGGTGGAACGCGTGGCGGGAGGATTACGACGTCTGGGAATTGGCCGCGGAGACCGGGTCACCCTCTACCTCCCCATGATTCCAGAAACGGTGGCGGTGATGTTAGCGCTATCAAAAATAGGAGCCATCTTTACTCCCGCCTTTTCCGGGTATGGAGCCGAAGCAGTGGCCAAGCGGGCCCATGCCTCTTCATCGAAGCTGCTCGTGACGGCCGATGGATTCCTCCGCAGGGGAAAGGGGATTCGCATGAAGGAAGAGGCGGAGCTCATCCCCTCCCTCGCCCCGTCCATTGAAAAGGTCCTCGTCGTCCGTCGTTTGGGAATCGAGATCCCTTGGGTAGAGGGGCGAGATGTGGATTGGATAGAGGTGGAAAAACCCCATGAATGGGGCGAAAGCACAGAACGAATGAATAGCGAGGATCCCTTCATGCTCCTCTATACCTCAGGCACCACCGGAAAGCCGAAGGGGACGATCCACATCCACGCCGGCTTTCCCATCAAGGCAGCCTTCGATGCCGGATTCGCCATGGATTTACATCCTGAGGAGATCCTCTTCTGGTACACCGATATGGGTTGGATGATGGGCCCCTTCATGGTTTTTGGCGCGCTCCTCAATGGAGCCGCCGCCCTCCTCTACGAAGGAAGCCCCGACTTCCCCGCTCCGGACCGGTTATGGGAAATCGTAGAAAAACACCGGGTCACCCATCTGGGCGTCTCCCCCACCTTGATCCGGTCCTTAATGCGGTTTGAAGGCGCGGAAAAACGCCATGAGGTAAGGACCCTGCGGGTGGTCGGCTCTACGGGAGAACCGTGGAATCATGAGCCATGGATGTGGTTATTTCAAAACGTTCTGGGCGGAAAAGTACCGATTTTTAACTACTCCGGAGGAACGGAGATATCCGGCGGAATCCTTTGCAATCTCCTGATCAAACCGATCGCCCCCGCCTCCTTTAACGCGCCCGTCCCTGGAATGGATGTGGATATCTACAACGAGACGGGGGAACCGGTCCGGGGGGAAGTGGGAGAGCTGGTGATCAAAAAACCCTGGGTAGGGATGGCCAGCGGTTTTTGGGAGGAGCCAAAACGTTATGAGGAGGCTTATTTTAGCCGTTGGCCCGAGGTGTGGGTCCATGGAGATTGGGTGATTCAGGATGAGGAGGGGTTTTGGACCATCACCGGCCGCTCCGATGATACGCTAAACGTGGCCGGAAAACGGATTGGACCCGCCGAGGTGGAATCGATCCTGGTCGACCATGAGAGTGTGGTAGAAGCGGGAGTGATCGGGGTTCCCGATGAGATGAAGGGAGAGGCGATGGTCTGCTTCGTCGTGGTAAAACCTGGGGTTGAACCCTCTCCCTCTTTGAAAGAGGATTTGATCCGCTCCATCGTGGAGCAAATGGGGAAAGCATTTAAACCGAAGGAGCTTCATTTTATTCAGGAACTGCCGAAGACCCGAAACGGAAAAATCCTACGCCGGGCGATTCGCGCCTCCTACCTGGCTCAGGAAGCAGGCGATCTCTCCGCCCTGGAAAACCCGGCAGCCATCTCCGAGATCGGGGGAAAACGGCAGGAAGGGTAAGGTTTATTGGTTGAGACGGGAACCGGCGATAGGAGGCGGAGAAATCCCCGTGAAAACGAGCCAGATCCTGAGAAATTATCCGATCATGGTGGAATCCCCCGTCTCCTCTCCCCAATCTTGTGCCTTCCGGATCTCGATGGGAACCTGAAGCCGGTGAAAGGTAGGAACGAGATCCTCCACTCCCCGTTCCATATGCTCCACCCCAAAGAGGCGGGTTTCCCCTTCCGCCATCATCCCGGCGATGAGGAGTGCAAGCCCTGCCCGTACATCGGTAGCTTGTACATCGGCGCCGGCAAGGGAAATCCCTCCTCGGATGAGGGCGGTCGCTTCTCTCCGCTCAATCCGGGCACCCATGCGGAGGAGTTCGGGAAGGTGGGAAAAGCGGTTCGGATAAACCGTCTCCGTCACGATGCTTCTTCCCATCGCCTTTAGCATCAGTGCCGTTAGGGGTTGCTGGAGATCGGTGGCAAAAGCCGGATACATCCCGGTCCGAACCCTGGTGGCTTTGAGAGATTGAATTCCTTCCGCATAGAGGCTTTCCTCTCCCACGTGAAAGCGGGCATTCATCTCCTCCAGTTTGCGCAAAAGGGGAGTCAAATGTTCCGGAATCACGTTTCGGATCTCCACCGCGCCGTCTGTGGCGAGGCCGGCGATTAAGAAAGTCCCTGCCATGAGGCGGTCGGGAATGATGGTATGCTCTGCCCCACGGAGCCTCTTGACTCCGACGATGCGAATCGTATCCGTTCCGGCTCCGTAGATCTTTGCCCCCATCTTCATCAGAAGATTGCAGAGATCCACCACCTCCGGGTCCCGGGCGGCATTTTGGAGAATCGTCTCCCCTTCCGCTTTCACCGAGGCAAGAATCATGTTGATCGTGGCGCCGGATGTAATGACGTCAAAGGTGATCTTCGCCCCTTTTACCTTCTCCGCCTGAAGATAGAGACCGTCCCGGCTCCGAACGATCCTCATCCCCATCGCCCGAAAGCCTTTTAGATGCTGATCGATGGGCCTTGCGCCGAAATCATCGCCTCCAGGCAATCCGATCAAAAGGCTGCCAAGGCGTCCGATCAGGGAACCGATAAAATAATAGGAAGCCCGATATTGTTTCGCCCATTCCCCGGGAATCTCCCGTTTTCCATTCATCCCGGTAGGATCGATTCTTACGCTCCCCCTTCCTTCCCGGGTGAACTTCACCCCAAGTTGACGGAAGATGGAGAAGATCACCTCCACATCCCGGATCTGAGGGATGTGGTGAAGAAGAACCTCTCCATCGGCTAACAGGGCTGCCGGAAGCAAAGCGACGGCACTGTTTTTCGCTCCTTGGACCGAAACGACGCCCTCGATTCGATTCCTGCCTTGGATCTGTAGATAGCGCATGGGCAAACCTCCTGGCGGGAAGATTCACGTGATCTGTGACCCGGTTAGTATTCCTCAATTTTCCAGATGAATAACTTCTTTCCCATGAGAAACAAAGCAAGTTTTACATACTCATAAGAATTTTCTTCGTCCTCGCCGGATAATTGGTAATAATTCCGTCGACGCCGAGGGATATCATCCGGGAGAGATCTTCTTCCCGATCGACGGTCCAGGGACGAATCTTCATTCCTGCCCTTTTCGTTCCCTGGATGATCTCCTGCACCGCATTATAGAAATATGGGTGGAGGGATGTGGCCCCAACTCTCCCGGCGTACTCCCAGGGCTCATAAAGCCCGGCCACATAAAGAATGGCCCGTTCCATCTCAGGGGCGATCCTTCCCAACGTGACGAGGCTATAGTGATTAAAGCTGGAGAGGATTACCCGGTCGCTCAGCCCATAATGGCGCACCAATTCTACCACTTCCTTCTCCATTCCTTCATAGGGGAGGATGCCGTTCTTCAGTTCGATGTTTAGCAAAAGAGAGGTTGAGGCAATCCAAGCCAGAACCTCTTCCAAGAGAGGAACCGGTTCCCCTCCATAGCCGTTTCCAAAGTGGGCGGCTGCATTCATCCGACTCAGTTCTTTGTATGTTTTGGTGGCGACCAATCCTTTCCCGTCGGTGGTTCGCTCCAAAGTCTCATCATGAATCACCACCAATTTGCGATCGGCGGTCCGTTGTACATCCAGTTCAATGCCATCTGCCCCCTGTTCCAGGGCTAGGCGAAAAGCGGACATCGTATTCTCGGGGGCATCTCCCGATGCGCCTCGATGGGCAAAGATAAGGGGCCGCATCGTTTCTCCTTTCCAGGCCGTCAAAAACGCCTTTTCTCATATTTTTCCATACATTCTTCGATGGATCGATGTGAAACCGAGCTCCCCGCTCCGGTTCCCCCACCCATTAAAAAGCACCTTCCAGATGGCGCAGATGTGCTTCGATCTCATCCTTTTCCCGGCCATAGTGAATCTCAATCACGTCAAAACGAATTCTTCGCTCCGTCAGCTTATGGGAGAGAAGATACTGTTCCGCCACGCGGCGGATTTTCTCCCGTTTTTTACGGATCACCGATTCGGCTCCGGTACCAAAGGCGAGGCTTCTCTTGGAACGAACCTCCACGAAGATGAGGGTTCCTTCCCGTTCGCAGATGAGGTCAATTTCTCCAAAACGAGTGCGGTAATTGCGGTGCAGAATCTGGTACCCCCGCTTTGAAAGATAGCGGGAGGCATCCTCCTCCGCTTTATTCCCCAATTCCTTCTTATGTAACCGCAAAGGTTCGTTTTCTCCCCGATGCGTCACCCCTCTCCGCTCCCCCTCTTCAATCCCGAGATGATTCTCTTTTTCCCTTGCACGAGTTAATTTTTTCGCTGCCGGGTTGTAGGAAGCATCTTCTTTCATCTTCCTCCCTCCCTGCGCAAAAGTTCCGCCCTTTTTTCCATCCGATAGATCATGCTTAATACCTCCGCCACTACCCGATATAGCTCCGGAGGAATCGTCTGGTCCACTTCCACCTTCATCAGGAGGGAGGTTAACGCTTCATCCTTATACAGAGGAACCTGATGTTCCCGAGCGAGCTTTAAGATTTTCTCCGCACTTTTTCCGCGTCCCTTGGCCACCACCTTTGGAGCCCGATCTTTTCCCAGACGGTAACGTAAGGCAACAGCCGCCTTTTGTTTTTCCAACTTCCATCCCCGCTTGGTCAAAGGAACGCCTCCTTTCTCCGGAAAGTCCCGCTCATCATTTATCGTTTAAGACCCGGTGAATGGTTTTGGTAAGCAGTAATTTTCACACCCGATGGTCGATGTGGGGGGCAGGAAACGGGGAGACCGTTCCTCCCTCCACCGCTTTTTTCAAAGAAGAGAGGGGAGCCCATCTTACCTCTTCTAAGCGATATCCCAGCGCCTTAAGCCCCTCCATCATCTTCTCCTTCTCTTCCATGAGAAGGCGATGCCCGTTCTCCAAATCGGAGAAGAAATAGAGGGAAGCATTTCGCCCCGCCACATAGAGGCGAAGGGCCATCTCGCCCAATAAAGGAAGCTCCATGGAGAGGGAAAGAGAGAAATACGACGGGTCCATCTCCTTCCCCTTCCGCCTCCCGATGATCTCCATGAAGGAATGGAGAGGTTCATCTCTATGATAAAAAGGAAACTGAAGGAGGGTATGGAAATAGTTCGCCTCCCCATCTTGACGGAGGAGGAATTGTTGCCCTGTGAACCAGAGATCAATATCACGAATCCATCGCTGGGAGGAAGCGTGCGCCTTCTCTCCTTTTAATCGGTGCAGGAGCTCCTGCATCGACGCGAACAGAAAGAGGGGAAAGGACCTCTCCCCTTCTCCTTTGATTCCGATCCTGGCCATCTCTTCCAGGGAGAAGTTTTTGACCATTTGTCCCCATAATTCCCTCAGTTCCTTTACGGTGGAGGAAGAATCCTGGGAAAGAAGGCGTAGGAGTTCCCCCATCCGAGCCGCCAGAGGAGGGCCGAAGAGAAAAGAGTCTAAGGCGAGGGCGACTTCCGGTGTAAAGGGAAGGGAGTGCTCTCCCATGAACTTAAGGAGCGTGGAGAGGCGGGAAGACTCCATGGAAGGAAAAAACTCTTTCCACTCCTTCAGGGAGGAAAAATCCAATCGAAGCGGGGGAAGGGGGGTGTCGCCCCGATTCCGTGCCAATCCCTTTTGATTCGCATCTTCCGCCTTGACATGATAACCTAGATCCCTCTGTTCCTGGGGCAAAACTCTCAGGATTTCCACCATCAGGTTGGATATCATCCTCTTCCCTCCCTTCATCGATTTAATTCCCCTTGATCTGTTCCTTCACCCCGGCAAAAGTTCGGCGATGGGCAGGGCAGATCCCGTAACGGGCAATCGCCTCCAGGTGTTCCCGAGTCCCATACCCCACATTCCGCTCAAAGCCATACATAGGGTACTCTTCGGCCAGCCGCATCATATAACGATCCCTCGCCACTTTCGCCACCACGGAAGCCGCGGCGATGGAGATGCTCTTCCCATCCCCTCCGACGATGGAACGTTGCGGCAGATGGATCGGCAAAGAGAGAGCGTCAATCAGGAGGTATTGGGGAGGATGAGGAAGAGAGGTGACCGCCTCGACCATCGCCTTTTTGGTGGCATTCAGAATATTGATTTGATCGATTTCCTCCGGGTAGACCCAGCCTAACCCGATCGCAACCGCATTTTTTCGGATCTCCTCTTCAAATCGTTCCCGTTCCACAGGCGTAAGTTGTTTTGAATCATTTAAACCGGGAAGATAAAATTCAGGGGAGAGGATGACGGCGGCGCTTACCACCGGGCCGGCCAAGGGCCCCCTACCCACCTCATCGATCCCGGCGATATAGAGATAACCGGCCGCCCACAGTTCCTGCTCATAATGGCTCAATTCCCTCCAATGCCTTCGTTCCTCTTCCCGGCGTTCCCGAACTTTCTTCACCTGGGCAAGAAGCTTCTTCACACCTTCCCGTCCATCCTCCCGTACCATGCTCTCCCATTCTTCATCCACCAGAAAATCCACCGATTCCAAATAAGCACGCATCTCACCGATGGTTTGCCGCTTCCTATTTTCCATACCCATCCCACGCCATCTTTGAAGAAGTTCCCATGTGAACCCCGAAGGCGCCGATGCACCTCCATCTTTACTCCTTTAGAACTCCGCCGCATCTCCCGGGCTCTCCAAGGAGATGGGACCTAACTTTCCATTTCGCAACTCCTTCAGAAATAGATCGGCACTCCGCTCCATATCTACTTCGCCGCCACGGCGGAGGATTCCTCTTTTTCTCCCAATCTCCTCCAAAATTTGCAGGGGATCGGATACCCCCTCCTCCAAACCATATCGCTCCACAAGCCGCTTTTCATAGCGTTCCTTCATGATTTTTAACGTAAAGAGGGCCACATCATAAATATCGAGGATTTCGTCCCGGATGGCACCTGTGGCGGCAAGGAGATACCCTACCCGTTCCTCCCCAAATTTGGGCCAAAGGATCCCAGGGGTATCAAGAAGATCCAGGTTCTTCCCTGTTTTGATCCACTGCTGGGACTTTGTCACCCCAGGGCGATCCCCGGTCTGGGCAACACTTCGCTTCGCCAGGCGGTTGATGAGGGAGGATTTTCCCACATTGGGGATCCCTACGATCATCGCTCGGATGGCACGGCCTTTCATCCCCTTCGCCTGCCGTTTATCCTGAACGGATTGGGTTAAGGATTCAGCCAATTTGGGAATCGTCTCCAACCCACGGCCGCTTAACGAGTCGATCGGTAACGCATGTCCCCCTTTTCGCTCAAAAAAGGAGACCCACTCCTTCGTCACCGCCGGGTCGGAAAGATCATATTTGTTAAGAAGAATGATGCGGGGCTTATGACCCACAATCTCGTCCATCATAGGATTTTGAGAGGCGGAAGGGATCCGGGCGTCAAGAAGCTCAAAAACTATGTCGATGATCTTCAGCCTCTCCTCCACTTGACGTCGTGCCTTCGCCATATGCCCCGGGAACCATTGGATCGTCATATTACCACCACGAGTGAAGAAGTCGTATTTGATCGATGGGCCAGAAGGAAAGATCCGCCCGTCCCACCACCCGGTCTAAAGAGATGGGGCCTAAGATGCGGCTATCGGTGCTGTTTACCCGGTTATCCCCGAGGACAAAAACCGTCCCATCCGGGACCCGGTCGACGGTGAAATCATTGGTGTAGGGGCCCGGTCCTTTCCAAGCCGCTTTATTCTTCTCGAGATACGTCTCCGGAACCTCTTTCCCGTTTATGTACAGGCGATCCCCTTTCATCTCAATCCGATCACCGGCCACACCGATCACCCGCTTGATAAAATCCTTGCCTTGAATCGCATGGAAGACGATAATATCTCCCCGCTGGGGCGGATGAAAGAGATAGACGATCTTATTGACGATTAAGCGCTCCTGGTTTTGCAAGGTCTCTTTCATCGATTCCCCATCCACGATCGTTGGCGCAAAAAGGAAGGTTCGAATGAGATAGGCGAGCAAAAGGGCGATGGCGATTGCCTTCGTCCAATCCCAAACCTCACCTAAGAAACCTCTCCTCTCCTTTTCTTTTATCGCCTCTTCTTGAAGGGATTCCTGCTCGGGAAATTCCTTCCGTTCGGATGGGCTAAACTCTTTCTGGTCCATACATTTCACCTGCCGTAACCGTTAAGTTTAGTCTATAAAACGAGGGCCGGATCACTCCAACCTAATGACGTTATACAAAAAAGGACTTGTTGGTACAAGTCCTTTTCCTGTTTTCGGTGTCGGTTATCTGCGAGCTTCCTTTATCCGGGCAGCCTTACCTCTCAGGTTGCGCAGATAATATAGTTTGGCCCGCCGCACCTTTCCACGCTTTACGACTTCAATCTTATCGATCTTTGGAGAGTGGATGGGAAAAGTACGTTCTACCCCTACTCCATAAGAAATTTTGCGGACGGTGAACGTCTCGCTGATCCCGCCGCCTTGGCGTTTAATCACAACGCCCTCAAAAACCTGGATTCGTTCCCGCTGTCCTTCAATCACTTTCACATGGACTCGGACGCTGTCTCCAGGACGGAACTCGGGAAGATTGGTCTTTAGTTGATCTTGCGTTAATTCCCTTATCAAATCCATTTTATTCCCTCCTTCCTCACAAGACGTTCGTCACTCATTCCGAGGAGAGGACCGTCGTTCTACCCCAAACCGACACATTGGGTATTTTATCATAGAAGTGGGGAGAGTTCAACTGCTTTAATCCTTTTCGGCGTTTTCGTTTTTTGATCCGATCACCCTGAAAAACCGGCATCTGTACTCGTAGACAAAGAGAGAGATGAAATCACCCTCTTTTTCGGATCCGGTGAAGAAAACTGGCTCTCGTAGAGATCTGCATAAAAACCTCTTTGAGCAAGCAATTCCCGATGGGTTCCCTGTTCCACGATGCGGCCATGGTTCATCACCAGGATGAGATCTGCCTCGCGAATGGTTGAGAGGCGATGAGCGATGACGAAGCTGGTCCGGCCCTTCATCAGGAAGTCCATCCCCCTTTGGATGAGCAGTTCCGTCCGGGGATCCACATTGCTCGTCGCCTCATCCAGGATGAGAATCGGCGGATTGGCCAAGAACGCCCTGGCAATCGTCAGGAGCTGCTTTTCCCCTTGGGAGAGATTAGAAGCTTCTTCGTTTAAGAGGGTATCATACCCTTCCGGCAAGGAACGGATAAAGGAATCGGCGTGCGCCAATTTGGCCGCATGAATGATCTCTTCTTCGGTTGCATTTTCCCGTCCATAGGCGATATTCTCCCGGATCGTGCCGTGGAAGAGCCATGTATCCTGAAGCACCATGCCGAACAGGCGCCGCAGATTCTCCCGTTTCATCTCCCGGATATCCACGCCGTCAATGGCAATCCTCCCCTGATCCACATCATAAAATCGGAGAAGCAGATTGACCAAGGTGGTCTTTCCCGCGCCGGTGGGACCCACGATGGCAATCCTTTTCCCGGGGCTTACGGTAAGATTAAAATCCTCAATCACCGGATTCTCTCTGTTGTAGCCAAAGGTAACATGCTCAAAAGTAACCTCGCCACCTTCAGCCGGTCGAACATCCTTCTCCTCAGGTACCTCCTCCTCTTCGTCCAACAGCTCAAAGACCCGCTCCGCAGAGGCGATGGTGGCCTGGATGACGTTCGCAATATTGGCCGCCTGGATGATGGGTTGGCTAAACTGCCGCATATAGGAGATAAAGGCTTGGACGTCTCCGATCTCGATCGCACGCCTCATCACCAGAATCCCCCCCAGGACGCTGACCAGCACATAACCGATGTTATTCACGAAGGAGATCGCCGGCCAGATGATCCCGGAGATAAATTGGGCCTTCCACCCCGCATCATACAAATTCTCATTCAACTTTTTAAATGTTTCAATCGAACGCCTCTCCCTGCCGAAAGCCTTTACGATCAAATGGCCGGTAAACATCTCTTCCACGTGGGCGTTTAATTCTCCCAACGCTTTTTGCTGACCGGCAAATTGAATTTGTGACCGCTTCGCAATCCCTGCAGTGGCCAGGACGGAAAGAGGCAGGGTAAACAGGGCAATGAGGGTCATGAGCGGGCTGATGAGAAACATCATGGCCAAGATCCCGATGAAACTTATGAAGGAAGCAATCATCTGGGTGAGGCCTTGTTGCAACGTAGAACTGATCATATCCACATCATTGGTCACTCTGCTCAAGATTTCTCCATGGGGTCTTGAGTCGTAAAATTTCAGAGGAAGCCGGGATAACTTTTCGCTAATATCTTTTCTTAAGGCGTAAACCGTCCTCTGGGAAACCCCTGCCATGATCCACTGTTGGAAATAGCTAAAAAGAGCACTGATGAGATAGAGGAGGAGCAAGAGGAGAATGATGCGGAATATGGCGTTAAAATCAATTCTTGCCCCAGGAACTCCCTGCATTTTGGCCAACCAGCCCTTAAAGAGGATGGTGGTTATGTCCCCGGTGAGCTTCGGGCTGATGATGCTAAAGAGGGTACTTAAGAGGGCCATGAGAAAGACAACGATGAGAAAGAAACGCTGGGGCTTCAAATAGGTGAGAAGGCGCCGAAGGGTACCTCGGAAATTCTTCACTTTCGCAGGGGGCATCATCCCCATTCCTCCATGCATGCCGCCTCCGAAAGGTCCTCGTTGTTGCGGTGAATGTCCGCTCCCTCCCCTGCTCATGCGATTTCCTCCTCCGTCCGTTGAGACGAAACGATTTCCCGGTAAACCGGGCAGGTCTCCAAAAGATCATGGTGTTTACCGTTACCGACCACCCGTCCTTCATCCAGGACGATGATCTGATCGGCATCCATGACCGTACGAACCCGTTGGGCTACGACGATGACCGTTTTATCTTTCGTCACCTCTTTGAGCGCTTCCCTCACCTTCGCATCCGTTCGATAATCTAAAGCGGAGAAGGCATCATCAAAGAGATAAATCTCCGGCTTACGTGCCAGCGCCCTGGCGATGGCAAGTCGCTGTTTCTGTCCACCGGACAGGTTGGTTCCTCCCTGGGTGATCCTCGCTTCAACTCCCCCCTCCATCTGTGAAACGAATTCGACAGCCTGAGCAGCCTCTAAAGCCGCATAAACTTCCTCATCGGTCGCCTCTTCTTTTCCAAAGCGGATATTTTCAGCGATGGTTCCGCTGAATAGAACCGCTTTCTGGGGAGCGTAACCGATGTTCTCCCGCAATCTCTCTTGGGGGATCTTTCGAATATCCACTCCATCCACACGGATCTCTCCTTCTTCCGGTTCGTAGAAGCGAAGAATCAGATTTAAGAGTGTCGTCTTTCCGGATCCGGTCCCCCCGATGATCGCCGTCACCTGACCGGGTTTGGCTTGGAAAGAGATTCTCTTTAATACCGGCTCCTCTGCTCCAGGATAGCGAAAGGTGACCTCCCGGAACTCCACTCCCCTTAGGCCCCGGGGATCGATCCTATCCCCTTCGGGATCTTTGATCTGAGGAGTGGTCTCGAGAACTTCACGGATCCGGGCAGCGGAAGCAGAGGCCCTGGGGATCATAACGAACATCATGGAGACCATCAAAAGGCTAAAGAGGATCATCATGGCGTATTGAATGAAGGCCATCAAGTCCCCTACCTGCATCTGCCCCTGATCGACCCGTATCCCTCCAAACCAAAGGATGGCCACAATGGTCCCATTCATGGTAAGCATGATGATGGGCATGAGGGATGCCAGGATCTGATTGACGCGGACGGCGGTTTTCGTCAAATCCCGGTTGGCTTGATCAAACCGTTCCTTTTCGTGGGCCATCTTGTGAAACGCCCGAATCACCCGAATGCCCGTCAGGTTTTCCCGCAAGACTACGTTTAACCGATCCAGCTTCTTCTGCATGGATTGAAAGAGGGGGATCCCTTTCGTGGCGATCACGCCGATCACCATCCCCAAAACAGGGAGGACCCCGATGAGTATCAAAGAGAGGAGGGGATCCTTGGAGACGGCCATCACCACCCCTCCAGCGAACATTAAGGGGGCGCTGATCATCATGCGCAGGAGCAAGAGAAGTACCTGTTGAACCTGAGTGATGTCGTTGCCGGTCCTCGTGATTAGAGAAGCCGTACCGATGCGGTCAAATTCATGGAGAGAAAATCCCTCGATTCGGGTAAAAAGCTCCGAGCGAAGATCTCTGCCGAAACCCACAGAGGTCTTGGCGCTGAAAAAACCTGCCGCCACAGATGCGACCATGCCGAGAATGGCAACGAGTAGCATCCACCCTCCTGTTTGTAAGATAAAGGGAAGATCTCCTTGCACCACCCCCACATCTACGATTTCAGCCATCAGTGTGGGAAGATATAGCTCCGTCATGGCCTGAAAGAAGAGCAGGATCAGGGTGAAGAAGACAAAGAGGCGATACGGTTTTAAAAAGCGAAGTAAACGAATCATTGGAAGATCCTCCCTATTTGCTGATCGCCGCCCCACTCTTCATCAATAAGATGGGACCGGTCAGCAGAGCGTTTTACGGGCATGGCTTCACGGGCCTATCATTCTTCTTTCTTCATGATTTCCACATCATTATAGCATCTTTGGCCAAACGATGTTCTATCCCAAAATTCTTAAGCTGCTCCGGTGAAACTTCGTACCTGACGATTTTCTTTTTTCCTTTAACCGGCCCGACGGGTTCCTTCCTTTTGCTTCACCAAGCACAATAAGATATGATTAGGCTATCATACGAACGATCCTAGAGAAAAAGGAGAAGGTTATGATCTCTATCATCGTAGCCATGGGCCGAAATCGGGTGATCGGTAAGGGAAATCAACTTCCCTGGCACCTGCCGGCCGATCTGAATTATTTCAAAAAGATGACCATGGGGCACCCGATCGTGATGGGGAGGAAGACCTATGACGCCATAGGCAAACCCCTCCCTGGGAGGACCAACATCGTGGTTACCCGGGATCCGGCATGTAAAGCCGAAGGATGCATCATCCTGCATTCTCTGGAGGAAGTATGGAGGAAATTCCGAGACCAAGATCTTTTTGTCATCGGCGGTGCCGAAATCTTTCGGCAAACCCTCTCCCTGGCCGACCGCCTCTACCTCACCCATATTGACCATCCCTTTTCAGGGGACCGGTTTTTCCCGGAATTAACGGAAGGGGACTGGCGGCTTATTTCCCGGGAAAAGGGAATAAAAAATGAGCGAAATCCCTACGATTATGAGTTCCTTCTGTATGAACGCATCCGCGCTGGCTAGGCATTTCAGGTGAATGAAATCCAGGTGAATGAAATCCGTCTTCTCCGGTAAAAACGAAGCCAATCTTCTCCTGTCCGCCTAAACCAATGGAACTTCGCTTAATCCCCCTCCGATCCTCTTCGCCCGTCTCTTTCATGGGTACCTTCTTCTCTCATTTCTCTCGAAAGAAGGAGGTCGGGTCTCCTCTCCCGAGTCCGTTCAAGGGACTTTTCCCGGCGCCATTCCTCAATCCTCCCGTGGTGACCGGAAAGAAGCACCTCCGGAACCTTCCATCCCCGGAAATCGGCGGGTCGGGTATATTGGGGATATTCGAGGAGACCATGGGAGAACGAATCCTCCTCCGGGGAGGAATCATTTCCCAAAACCCCTTTTCTCAGGCGGACGATGCTGTCGATCATCGCCATGGCGGCAATTTCCCCGCCGGTAAGGACAAAATCCCCGATGGAATATTCATCGGTGACCAAATGTTCCCGAATCCGCTCATCATACCCTTCATAATGGCCACAGATAAAAATGAGACGTTCCTCTTCGGAAAGCTCTTTTGCTTTTTTCTGACGGAAAAGCTCCCCCTGGGGGGTGGTCAGGATCACCCGGGGGCGGCGCTCCTTTTTAGGCAGGGAAAGCCACTGGGAGAAGGCATCTTCCCCTCCCAGGAGATGTTCCAAGGCGAGATAAATGGGCTCAATCTGAAGGACCATCCCTCCGCCACCGCCGAAGGGGTAATCATCCACCGTATGATGTTTGTTCGTGGAATAATCCCGGAAATTAATATAGGCAAACTCCACCAGACCCCGTTCATGAGCCTTCCCGAGAATGCTCTGCTTAAAAACGCAAGGAAACATCTCGGGAAAGAGGGTAAGAATTTCAATGCGCATCATTGATCCAACCCTTCCAATAGATGAACCACCACTTTCTCATTCACAAGATCCACCTTTTTAATGCACTCATCGATATAGGGCAGGAGGAGATCCGATCGGTTCGGACGGCTGACCACCCAGACATCATTTGCCCCCGGTTGAAGGATCTCCTTCACCACCCCGACTCTCTCCCCCTCTTCCGTCTCTACCGTGAGGCCAATAATCTGGTCAAAGTAGTACTCCCCAGGAGGGAGGGGCTTCCGTTCCCTCTCACTTACCTTAAGCAAAGAGCCCTTCCATTTCTCCACCGTATTCCTATCGTCATAACCCTTAAACTTCAAGATCTCAAACTGCTTATGAGAACGATGAGACTCCAAGGAGAGGGGTAAAGGGGATGAGCCATCCTCAGTGAAGAGATAAAGCGTCGCACCGGGGGTAAAGCGTTCCTCGGGAAAATCCGTCGTGGAGATCACCCGAAGTTCCCCACGTATGCCGTGGGTATTTACAATTTTTCCTACGGTGTAGAACTTCTCCGCCATTCCATGCCTCCCGTGTTGTTTTCTCTTTTCTTTTATGTAAGCAACTGAAACAAAAAGGCATCCGAGAATTGAGCGATAAAACGCAAAAAGGAGGGGATCTCCCCTCCCCACTATAAAATCTCCAGCATGACCCTCCGGGAATTTTTCCCCGCCGCCGCAATCATGACGGTACGGATCGCCTTGGCAATCTTGCCCTGCTTCCCGATCACCTTTCCCATATCATCGGGATGAACCGTTAGCTCATAAAGGATCCCCTTCTCTATCTCCACCTCTGTCACCCGCACATACTCGGGATGATCGACCAATGCTTTGGCAATCGTCTCTATCAATTCCTTCAAGGCTGTTCACGCCTCCTCACCCCCTAAGGATCGGCGCATCCCTGCCTCCTTAAAAGGGTCGATCTTTCCACTTACACTTCAACATCAACAATCCACTTCCACAAAACCGGCTTTTTCTCCCGAACCCTTACGCTTTTTTTCTCTTTTGTTCATGAAGCTTTTTCATGATTCCCGCTTTGGAAAAGAGGCTCCGGACGGTATCGGTAGGTTGCGCGCCGGTCAAGAGCCATTTCATGGCCTTTTCTTCATTGATCTTTACCTCCGCCGGATGAGTTAGGGGATTGTAAGTCCCAATCTCATCGATAAACCGCCCATCCCGGGGGGAAAGGGAATCGGCCACCACCACGCGGTAAAAAGGAGCTTTCTTTGAACCCATTCTTCTTAAACGAATTTTAACTGCCATGACGATTCCTCCTTAAATTGATGAAAGATCCTCTTGCAAAGAAAAATTCGATTTATTTTTCTTATTGCATAAAAGGAAAGCGCATCTTTCCTTTTTTCCCTTTCTTTCCCTGCATCTTGGTCAACTGTTTCATCATCTTCTTCGTCTCTTCAAACTGCTTTAAGAGGCGGTTTACTTCCGTTAAACTGGTACCGCTCCCCTGGGCGATCCGTTTCCTGCGGGAATAATTGATGATCTGGGGGTTTTGCTTCTCCTGTCTGGTCATCGACTTGATGATGGCTTCCACATGGGCGATCTGTTTCTCATCGATTTTTAAATCCTTCAACCGATTCATTCCCGGGATCATGGCAAGGAGGTCTTCCAAGGGGCCGAGCTTCCGGACCTGTTCCATCTGCTCCAGAAAATCTTCTAAGGTGAATTCCGCCTTTCGTAACTTCCGCTCCAGCTCTTTCGCCTTCTCGGCATCCACCTCAGCCTGGGCTTTCTCAATCAGAGTGAGGACATCGCCCATCCCGAGAATGCGGCTCGCCATCCGGTCCGGGTAAAAGGGTTCCAGCGCCTCCAATTTTTCTCCCATGGCGGCGAACTTGATGGGACAACCTGTTACCGCTTTAACCGAGAGGGCCGCCCCTCCCCGGGTATCTCCATCCAGTTTCGTCAGCACGACGCCGGTTAAGTCCAATTGCTGATGAAAGCTTTCCGCCACGGTGACTGCATCCTGACCGGTCATGGCATCGACCACGAGGAGGATTTCCTGGGGATGAACCTGGGCTTTGATCTCTTTTAACTCTACCATCAGGCGTTCATCCACATGGAGGCGGCCGGCCGTATCGATGATCACCACATCAAGATGCTCTTCCCTCGCTTTCTCCAACCCTTGACGGGCGATTTCCACGGGACTTACCTCCGTCCCCATGGAGAAGACGGGAAGACCGATGCTCTCTCCCAGCACCTGAAGTTGCTTAATGGCCGCCGGGCGGTAGACGTCGCAAGCGACGAGAAGGGAACGTTTCCCCTGCTGCTTCTTCAAATGAAGGGCCAACTTCCCGGTCGTGGTGGTCTTCCCCGCTCCCTGAAGTCCGACCATCATGATGACCGCAGGGGGTTTCTTTCCAAGCTCCAGGCGAGCCGCTTCCCCTCCCATGAGGGCGGTAAGCTCTTCGTTTACCACCTTTATCACTTGCTGGGCCGGATTCAGGGTCTTCAGCACCTCGATCCCTACAGCCCGTTCCTTCACCCGGGCGATTAGATCCTTTACCACTTTGAAGTTCACATCTGCTTCGAGAAGGGCTAGGCGTACTTCCCGCATCGCCTCATTCACATCGGCTTCGGTTACCTTTCCTTTTCCCCGCAGGCGCCTAAATGCCTCCTGCAAGCGATTGGTTAGCGATTCGAAGGGCACGTTATTGCCTCCTATACTTTTTCTCGCAAGCGATCCAAGATGGATGAAAGTTCCTCATAACGGGGATCACCGGGAGGAAGCACTTTTCTCACCCATTCTTCCAGTTTGCGCAAAGCTTCTTCCCTCTCATTTCCCTTTTGCAAGAGCTTCAACTTGTCCTCCAGATGTTCCAATTGAGTTTCCGCCCGGTGCAATTGGTCGTAGACCGCCTGCCGGCTGAGATGTACCTCCTCCGCGATCTCCCCCAGCGACAGATCGGCCCGATAGTACCACTCCATATACTGTTGCTGCTTCTCGGTCAAAAGTTCACCGTAGAGATCGTAGAGAAGGTTCATCCGCGTCGTCTTCTCCAGCATCTGTCCTCCTCCAAGGGCCTGACAAGGTTCCAACTTGACACGTTTTATCTTACTCGAGCGGAAAGGGAATGTCAAGCATTTTTCTTGTCACGACTATTCCGGGTTTTAAGCATTACGATTCAGGCAGAAAAAGCTTCTCCAAAATGAGGGCATAGGCACCGATGAGAGGTGACTTATCCCCCAAATTGGATAAACGAATCTCCACATTTCTTCTCGGTAAAGGAAGAGTCCGCTCATCGATGGCCTTCATCATGGGGTCGAGATAAAATTTGCCGCCCTGAAGAAGACTTCCGCAGAGAATGATCCGTTCCGGATTAAAGACATGAATCAGATTGACGATGGCATAGCCCAGATACCGGCCAGCCTCTTCTACCACCATTCTGGCCAGGGGATCTCCTTCCTTTGCCAGAGAAATAACCTCTTCTGCGTTCAACAACTCCTCTCCCCGATCTCCGTCTGCCCCGGAGGTCGGTTCTGTGGCCATGAAGCGTTCAATATCCTCTTCTGACGAAGAGGGGGATGGAGGAGTTAAACCTCCTTTCCTCCCCTGCAACTTCTCTTCTCCATAGCGGCGGGCAATCGCCATTCCCGATGCCAGGGCTTCCAGACAACCCCTTTGACCACAGCTGCATACGGGCCCGTCGGGAAGAATCACCGTATGACCCACCTCCCCGGCCGTAAATCCTTTCCCCCGATATCGCTTCCCTTCCAGAATGAGGCCGGCTCCAATTCCGCTTCCCACATGGAGAACGATGACATTGGCGCTTCCCACCCCTTCGCCAAACCATTGCTCCGCCAGGGCCATCGCCCGCACATCGTTCTCCAGTTCCACATCCAAACCGAACCGCTCCTCCAGATGAGCTTTAATCGGAAGATTCACCAAGTGCAGGTGGGGAGCAAAGAGCGAAATCCCCCGGATCGGATCGACCAGGCCATGCATCCCCACGCCAATGCCTAACAGAGGAGGATCCCCTTGCTTCGGAAGGAGCCTTTCGATCACCTGATCGAGGAGGGATAAATACCTCTCCGCCGTTACCCCCGATGTAACAGACAATTCCTCTTCCCGAAGAATTTCTCCGTCTAGGGTAGCCAGCATTCCCCGAATCCGTTGGCCGCCGGCACAAAGACCAATCCCTCCCATCCCCTTGCCATTCAATTCAAGGAGGATGGGGCGACGGCCCCCTGTCGATGGACCGGATTCCTTCTCTACAACCAGGTTCGCTTCCAGGAGCTCTGCCACGATATGGGTCACGGTAGGCGGGGTAAGCGTCGTTAATTTCGCCAGCTCTGCCCTGGAGATGGGGCCATGGAGACGGATCAGGTTCAAGATGGTGCTCTTATTCAAATTTTTCATTCCACGGAAACTGCCTATGCGAATTGAATGATCCATGGGTTCCCTCATTTACCGAATCCGCCAGGATGGGTTCGATGCCATTCCCAAGCACTGGCTACGATTTCCTCCAGAGATTCATGCTGCGGACGCCATCCCAACTCCTCTTTGGCACGATCCGAAGAGGCGATCAAGATCGCCGGGTCACCTGCTCTTCTCCCCTTTTCCTCTGCCGGAATGGGATGCCCTGTAACCCGCCTTGCGGTTTCGATCACTTCCTTTACGGAAAAACCCCGACCGTTTCCCAAATTGTATACCCCGCTCTTCTCCTCCTTCCGCAGTTTTTCCAGGGCCAGATAATGGGCGACGGCCAGATCCATCACATGGATGTAATCCCGTATCGGGGTTCCGTCGGGGGTGGGATAATCGTTCCCGAAGATATGGATGCTCTCCCTTTTTCCCAGAGGAACCTGCAAGATCAGGGGGATGAGATGGGTCTCAGGCACATGATCCTCACCGATTTTCGCCTCGGGATGGGCCCCTGCGGCATTAAAGTAACGGAGGGAGATGGATTTTACACCATAGGCCCCGTCGCACCAGCGGAACATCCTCTCCATCGCCAGCTTTGTTTCCCCGTACGGATTGGTGGGAAGGGTATCGTCCTCTTCCTGAATGGGAATTCGTTTCGGCTCGCCGTAGGTGGCTGCCGTGGAGGAAAAGACGATTTTTTTCACCCCGTGGCGTACCATCGCCGACAATAAGGAATGGGATCCCAACAAATTATTCTCATAGTAATCAAGGGGTTTTCCCACACTTTCCCCGACGAGGGAATGGGCGGCGAAATGGATGACCGCTTCCACCTCATGAGTACGAAACAGACGATCCAAAAGATCACCGTCGCGGATGTCCCCTTCGATCAATTCCCCGCCCAACACCGATTCCCTATGTCCCGTCCGCAGGTTATCCAAGACGATCACCTCTTCGCCATGGGACAAAAGCTCCACTACCGTGTGACTTCCAATATACCCGGCTCCCCCGGTTACTAAAATAGCCATCCCTCTTCCTCCCTTGATAAATGGTAATCATCCTGCTCCTTAAATGTGAATCTCCTTTACCCCATCCCCGATGTCAAAAAGATAAGAAGAAGAAACGTATTCCCTCCTTGGGTTCCCCGAATATTTCCAGATAAGAAGAAAGAAGCTTTTCATAGACCCTCTCATGCATCTCCTGTTTCATACGGAACACCCCTTGTATGCGATTTCGAAAAAACTACCCTCCCCTTTCTCCGTTTTGAAGTGAAAAATAATGCCTTAAAGTTAATTAATTAATTTAATTAACTTCCACCCCAGTATAGACCGTACTGTACTTTATGTCAATGGTCTTTCTAAACTCTCGTCCATTGACCTTTCGCTTTCTTCGGGGTATACTTATGTTATCATATGAACATTTGCTCAATTGTTCATTAATAGGGGGGAATCGTATGGTAACGGATCGAGAGGCCACGGATCAGCGAAACATCCCTTCCAGGGTCACCCAGGAACGGGAAGAAGGAGATACCTGCTCATGCAACATCATCCATCATGAAACCATGGAAAAGGTCAGAAAGGAGATGCCGAGCGAAGAAGATCTGTATGAGATGGCCCAACTCTTTAAGATCCTGGGCGATCCGACCCGAGTAAGGATCCTCCAAGCTCTTTCCATCAGCGAGATGTGCGTCTGCGATATCGCCGCTCTCCTCGAAATGACACAATCGGCCATCTCCCATCAATTGCGGCTCTTAAAACAAGGCAGATTGGTCAAATATAGGAGAGATGGAAAGGTGGTCTACTACTCCTTAAACGATAACCACGTTCGTCTCATCTTTGACCAGGCCTTATCCCATATCACGGAGCCTGCATCTTTTACCCGTTTCTAAGAAACTTACCCCCTTTTTTGATTACATCCCGTGATCCTGAAGTATCGAAAAGAAACCATAACGCCTACAAAGGAAGGAAGGAAGCAGAATGGGAGAGCGAATCGTAAAAGAACTGATCTTGGAAGGACTGGACTGCGCCAATTGCGCCGCTAAAATTGAAGATCGGGTAAGCGCTCTGGAGGGGATACGGTCCGTCTCTCTTAATTTTGTCACGAAAACGTTGACTATCGAAACCTCCGAGGGCCAATCTCTCCCCCATCTATTGGAGAGGACGAAAGAGATCGTTCGGCGGGTGGAACCGGATGTCACCATTCAGGAGAAAGAAAGAGAGCCTCAAGAGGAGGCGGAAGGCTCCCCTTCCGTTCGTAAAATTCTACTCCTTGGTGTTGGATCTTTTCTCTTCTTGCTCGGTCTCCTTCTCCCCCTTCCCCCGTGGGGTGAATGGTCGCTCTTCCTCTCCAGTTATCTCCTGGTGGGAGGAGGGGTGGTTTATCACGCGGTGAGGAACCTCTTGCGAGGTCAATTCTTCGACGAAACTTTCCTCATGACCCTCGCCACGATCGGTGCTTTCGCCATTGGAATGCTCCCTGAAGGAGTGGCGGTCATGCTCTTTTTTGAGATTGGAGAATTCTTGCAAGATCTCACCGTACACCGCGCCCGGAGATCGATCCGCTCCCTGCTTTCCTTGCGCTCTGATTTTGCCAACCTTCTCGAAGGGGAAAAGGTAAAAGAGGTCCCACCGGAAGAAATAAATGTGGGCGATCTGATCCTCGTTCGACCTGGAGAACGGATCCCCTTGGATGGAAAGGTGGTAAAGGGGAGCTCCTCCCTCGATACCTCGGCCCTTACCGGGGAATCGATGCCCCGTGAAGTACATCCGGGTGATGAGGTCCTCTCCGGATCGATCAACCTGAACGGCCTTTTAACCCTGGAAGTGACCAAAAACGCAGGGGAATCTACGGTTGCTAAAATCCTGAAATTGGTTCAACATGCAAGTGCAAAGAAGGCCCAGACGGAGCAGTTTATCACCCGCTTCGCCCGTTACTACACCCCGGTCGTTGTATTCGCCGCCGTTGCCCTTGCTCTCCTCCCTCCTCTCCTATTCCCGGAAGAAGCGTTCCATGATTGGATCTATAGGGCACTCATCTTTCTCGTCATCTCCTGTCCCTGCGCTCTGGTCCTCTCGATCCCGCTCGGCTTCTTTGGAGGAATCGGCGCCGCCTCCAAGAATGGGATTCTCGTCAAAGGGGGGAATTTTTTAGAGGCGTTATCCCAGGTGGATCAGGTGGCCTTCGATAAAACCGGCACCTTGACGAAGGGAGTTTTTCAAGTGACTCAAGTCGTACCTGAGGACGGGATATCCGGCCAAGAATTATTGGAATATGCCGCCTTGGCTGAAGTACACTCGAACCATCCCATCGCCCTTTCCATTAAAAAAGCATATGGAAACGAGCTCGACCCAACGGAGATTACACATTATGAGGAGCGGGCAGGACATGGCGTAAAAGTTTTTGCCCGGAATCGCCAGATCTTGCTTGGAAACCGTAAGTGGATGGAGGAAGAGGGGATCCCTTACAACAGAACGGAAAGCCCGGCCGGCACCCTCCTCCACATGGCCATCGACGGCAAATATGCCGGATATCTCCTCATCACCGATGAGGTAAAAGAAGACGCGAAGAAAGCCGTTCATGGTTTAAAGCGATTGGGAATCAAAAAAATCGTGATGCTTTCCGGAGACCTGGATCAAGCAGCCCGATGGATCGGTCGTCAGGTGGGCGTGGATGAAGTAAAGGCAGAACTTCTTCCCCATGAGAAAGTGGCTGCATTAGAGGAATTGTACAGGGAGCCCATCTCAAAAGGGAAGATTGCCTATGTGGGAGATGGGATGAATGATGCTCCTGTGCTCGCGCGGTCCGACATCGGCATCGCCATGGGAGGAGTGGGAACCGATGCAGCCATCGAAGCGGCCGATGTGGTGATCATGAACGATGAACCTTCCAAGTTGGTTACTGCCGTCCAGATCGCCAGAAAGACGAAAAGAATTGTATGGCAGAACATCTTCCTTGCCTTAGGGGTAAAAGCGTTCTTTCTCCTCCTCGGTGCTTTAGGGATGGCCACCATGTGGGAAGCGGTCTTTGCCGATGTGGGCGTTTCCCTCCTGGCGGTACTTAACACATTGCGCGTGTTTCGACCCTCCGTTCGCATTTAGATTTTTTCGACCATTTTTACTGCAGTTTCAGTACGCAGATCTCTTCCGGTATCTCAAACCCCTCTCGGTTCAGGCAAAAGAGTTTCGTTCACAAAATTTTCACTATATTCCGCAGAAAAAGAAAGGGATCAGGAATGAATCGAAGAAAAGAGTTGTGATAAGAAAAAAGGAAGGAGGATCCCGGGTGAAACTTCCAACCTCGATTTTAACCAAGATCATCACATTCTTTGAATGGGTTCTGGCCATCATCATCATTATGGCGGTGATGGCGGAAGGAACCATGCTCATCATGGAACTTTATACCTACATTAGTGACTGGCAAATTGCGGAGAAATTCCAGACTTTCCTCTCCAACGCTCTTCTTTATATCATCGGCCTTGAAGTTGCCCTCATGCTGATCAAACGGGATGCCATCCTGATTATCGACATCATGATTTACGCCGTGGCCAGAAAGATCATCATTCAGAACGTATCCGTATGGGAGATTTTGATCGGCGTGATTGCCATTATCCTTCTCTATTTCTTGAAAAATTACGGTGTAAAAAAACAATCCTCCTAACGTTACCTGTTTAAATAACCCTTGATTTTCTTCCTGAACTTTTTTCATTCAATTTTCTCCCATGTTGTAAGGAAATGGAAAACGAGGTTTTTGAAACGAGTTTCAAAAACCTCGCAAAATCGCATGGTTATTAGTCAGAATACCCCTTCATCCATTTTGTGCGACAATGACCATATGAAAAGTTCGGTAAAAAAGATGCCACTGTACTATTGATAAAAAGATCAAATGGTTGGCATGGATCTTCGTTTTGCTATTTCATTATATACTCGGACAAATTGAACACGAAAATCTTCTGCCTGTTCAGGATAATGTTCCAACCAGCACTTAAAGATATTGTTTCCCCCACGTCCCCAAAACTTTTTCTGATTATTAAACCAAGCCTTCATTTTATTCCTGTCATCGTAGCGCCCACTTGTCTGCTTTGATAGTTCTTTTTCGAAGACTTGCTTTGTATATCCTAAATCATTTTTCCAAAAATCATGATCAGGCGGAAGTTCCTCCAGCAACTGACGAAAAACATTTTCCGGGTTAGCATTGCCAGGCAAACATAAAACATTGTGAGATGCTTTAGGAGGCTTCTTATCACCATCTAAAATGATTATACTATTATTAAATTCGGGTATATTTTTCTCTGCAAGAGAACTCAAAAAATTGCCGCCAAATGTCGCATCACAAAAATTAAGATATTTAGTCTTTTGAGCCCCAAGCAATCTTTTTATAAACCAAGAAGCTTCTGCATCTTCACAATATAGGTTGATTTTTGGAATTGGTGAAGGTGAAATAGTAGTCATGTTCAAATCTCTCCTAATGCGTTGCATTTGAGGCGCTACTATTAAATCTAGCTTTCCATAAACATTGGTAAAATACAGCACCTCTGTATCATTATTATTATGCTGTCTTTTCTCTATAATATGCTCTAAAATATCCAAAGAATGTGTTGTAAATACAAATTGTAAATTGTACTTTCCCGCAAGCTTATAAAACAGATCCACCAAATTTGTTTGTGCTGCAGGAAACAAGGTTGCATCAAGCTCATCAATCAAAAGAATTCCACCTTTGTATCCTTCACCAAGTTTTGTTTTCAGACGGTCAAAGGATATGATTGCGCCTAAAATTTGACCAATATTGTCTTGTCCAGCAGAATTCGCAAAGTAATCATATTTTTCTGAGTTTACTGCTAGAGTATCCTTTTGCAGCTTAGAGGTGATCTGGATAGGAGATACTTTCTCCTGCGGAAAAAAGATCTCTTTGTACCACTTATTAAACATTTCTATTTCATTTTGAGTAAGAGTAGGTATTGACTCAGTAATTTCTCTCAATTCACCAATTGGGTATGTCCGCTTGAGTCCAAGATATATTACCGGATAATCTAAATTCCCATCACCTTTTCCTCTGGTTTTTCCTACAACCAAACGGATATGTGATGTATCATTTGAAGCACGCTTATATGATTTTATATATTCAACATTTTTGCCAAACAGAGATGAATCATAAAACTCAATCTGATATTCATGTTCCCCTGGCAAGTCATACGTCTTTGAAAATTTAAAGATATCGGAGAACTTGGTTGAAAAAGGTTTGTTAAAAATGGTTCTTTCGCTTTTTAATCCAAAGGGTTGCCCTATCATTCCTAATAATGTTGACTTGCATGTGGCATTTTGTCCGGCAATAACCGTAACCTTTTTCCCCAAGGGAATAGTCAATTTTTTCATTGCTCTAAACCGTTCTACATACAAAGATTTTATCATCTTTATGTATCCCTTGCTTTCCGTGCTTATTCTCTTATTCTATTCTATAGTAACTGCTGAATATTTTCCTTCTGGAACAATAAAGTTATTGCTGAAGGCCAACATTTCGCTACCTTTCACTTTCTGGGATGCAGTATAGCTTAATGTCAGTAATCTTTTTTCAACGTTACGATACATCTCTACAATTTGGGGTGTATAATCATATGTCAGCATCCATTTGCAATTCAATTGTTGAATGTATCGAGCTAATTTTTCGTGATCCTCATGTGTATAATGATTCACATAGAGTGCAGAACCCTGATTATAATAAGGGGGATCGAAATAAATCAAAGTGTGTTCGTCAATATTGGGAAGAATATCATTAACAAATGCAATTGAATCTGCACAATGCAGAGAAATTCTATCCCGATATAAGGCGATCTTTCTAATTCTTTGAATTAGGTCTGCCTTGTTAAATCTTACATCCATTTTCCAATCACCCGATTGGTCTTTACCGCCAATAACGCCACCTTTAATAATGCCAGATCGATTAGTTCTATTTAAAAAGAAAGTCGAGAACGCTAAATCTAAAAGCTCAGCATGTTCTTTATTTAATTGGATAGCTTTCTGCCTTTCCCATTCTTCCATCGTAATTCCAGTTTGTTCAATTCTATCACATAGTTCATCTGTACGGTTTATTACGCAATGCCAAAATGAATAAATTGATCTATCGATATCGTTAATCACTATTTGATTTACATATTCATTAAATAACAAATAAAGCGCTACGCTTGCGCCGCCTGCAAATGGTTCAACATACGTTCCACCTTGTATATCATTCAGAATAACCGCATCTCTGACAAATCCAGCCAGTTTTCGCTTGCCTCCCGGATAGCGTAGTGGCGAATAATGCTGCATAAGAAGTCACCTCCATATCTGTTCAATAAATGGCCATATGTCGTCCCATGCGGATTTTAAATCTGTTGAAGACGGAGTTACGTCTTTGTTATGTACATATGAGTGAAAAGTTCTTACAGAGTGAGTCTGATTTTCACTTGCAGTCATCTGCCTTATGGCTCTGAGTTCGTTCTTAGTCATAATTTTGTTAATTTCGAAATAAGACGCAACTGCATCTATTTTGTGAGATAACTTACTATCCACACTCAATTTAGAATCGGCGAGGCCTTTTCTTGTGATGAAACAATCTACACTCAATTCTATAAACACTCTAACAAGCACAGCCACGGCATTAGGATAATCATCAATAATAAGCGATTTCAGCTCATTAAAAATCTTTAATAACCTTGCGTGTGTAATGGTTAGTTTATGGTAAGAAGGAACAAGGGTCTTTCTGTTTATATGATAACTAGACGCCTTCTTCTGATTATTATCTTTATTCGAAGCTGCGTTGGTCGTAGATGAAGACTGCTGCTCTCCATTTGTTACAGCATTTGCAGAATAATTCCCATTTGATAGTTTGGGTGTATGATAGCCTGTGTTATGGGTATCCCCCATAGTACCACTATTCTCGGAGTTTTGTCTGTCAGCAATTGCACTATCCTCCTGTTTGAGCCGCTCCTTCAATGATTCTATGTATTTAATACGATCCTTTTTCAGGTATATAGTCCCTACATTAAGGTCTTCATAAACCAAATCGTTAAGTACCATTAGTAAAAACGGATTAATATCATTTATTAGTTGAAGCTTATTATCAACAATCTCAAGCCCCAAAAGATTTCGAATGTCAGGATCTCCTATAAGACGGTCAAAATTAGTTTTCTTAATATCTCCTAATCTATCCTTTATATATTGGGGAACAGCTTCCATGCGTCGTAAATCATCCAAAAAAGTCAATCTCATGTCTGGCTTTCCTTCAGCAATCGCACGAAAACGGCTTGTTTGCTGACCATCCCAGCTGACAGTGCCAGCTCCTTCATTTTGGCCTGTATGCTTTAAGCGAACCCATTCGTTAATTTCGTCTTCGCTCTCCAAAACAACACATTGAATATTTTCCAATAAATCTTTATCAATAGTCAAACTTAATTGTTGAAATTCTTTCTTTAGTTTTGGAAAGTCAGATGGAATTAAAGATGGCTCATTTACTAACTTTAAAGCTGTCACGCGCCGATTACCCTCACGTACTACCCATTGTTTTTTATAGGGTTTCACAAGAATAAGATCGCTGGGATTAAGTCCATAAAGAGATATATGTCTGGCTAACACGACCAACTTATCCTGTTGGTCACGAATTATAGCGTCAATTGCTTCCGATTGATGTTCTACAGGATTAAAACGCGGATTGCTAGGATTAAGCAATAGATTGGTAATATTTATTTTTTTGTAAATTGGATTACTCATATCTAAACGTCTCCTTATCCTTTCTTCCGGGTTTTCCTCTTATCATCTGGTTTTTTCCCATCAGCGGGTATAGCCCATGCATTACCCAGTCGAAACGCTCCATCTATTCTGTTTTCAGAACATAATACTTGTACACGCCGGTCTGACAGTCCCCATTTTTGAGCAGCAGCTTTCACACTTATGTTTGCGCTCATACCAGACACCCCATTTTACCATAATTATCTAAATTGTATTATATGCAGAGATGCGAATAAATGCAATGGCTTATTCACTTTAATTAGAATAAACTCGACAAATAACTTCTAAAAATTCACATTCTTCACAGCTAGGTACTGTCAAGAAAGTTGGTGTAAAGAAGAAGTTTAGGTTCCTCTTTCTTCCAAGATTCTATTCTTAATCCCCCTCCCTAGGGAGGAGGATCATCGAGATCATTCGTTCCCTATTCTTGCTTGTATCTCTGTCCAAAGAGCTCTTGAAGTCGTTCCCTGGCGAAGTCAAATCCCTTCATTTTCCGGCTACTCCATTGTTCTGTATAATCGATGATCTTGAGATCGATGATTTTCTCAGCTGCTTCTAAATTCGGAATGCTGTTCATTGGGCGCAATCGTTTCTTAAATTCTTTGTTCATTCTCTTGGGTCCAATTGGTGGTATAAATCTCATACTGGATTTCCTTCGGGTATTTGTAGAAGGTGAGCAGATGGGAGAGGTGTTTTTGTCAACAATAAATTGAGCCAGGTCGATCACTTAAAAATTGAGCCATTTTCGAATCGCTTACTTCCATAAATGGATGAATATAGGTGGCAAAAAGGGGCTTTCCCCGACGGGAAAAGCCCCCCTTTTCACTCGCGCGGCCTACCCCCTTCCCTTTCCTCGATTCTTTTCATGCTTTGCCGGAATCGATAAGATTCTCCATTTAGTAAAAAGATGTGTGATCGGTGCGTCAGTCGGTCTAGTAAGGCAATGGTCATCTTGTCGTTACCAAACACGCTTGTCCACTCTGTAAAGTCGAGGTTGGTTGTTATGATGACACTCGCTCGTTCGTAGCGATTGGAGAAGAATTGAAATAAGAGTTCTGCACCAGTTTTTGAAAAGGGGACGTATCCTAATTCGTCGATGATGATGACATCATATTTGAGCCATTTATGCTCAAATGCGGTAAGCTTTAACTCTACATTGGCCGTAAGGAGTTCTTCGACAAGGTCCTGAGCGGTAATAAATTTTACTTTGTATCCGTTTTGTATGAGGGAGGTCCCTAATCCAGTGGCAAGATGCGTTTTGCCGGTACCGCTGTTTCCTAAAAATATGACGTTTTCTTTCTTCTCTACAAATTCCCCTTTTGCCAAGGTCATAAAGCGGTTTCGGTTGAGGCTGGGAGTTAAGGTGAAATCGAAGGTGTCAAGTGTCTTATGAATGGGGAAGGTCGCCTGTTTTAATCTT
>NZ_KI783301.1:3528235-3586001 GCF_000510645.1 Thermicanus aegyptius DSM 12793
GAAAGTTCCCGAAAGAAGCCGAAAGGCGAAAGAGAGAAGTCTGGTGACGATGGCGAAGAGGACACACCCGTACCCATCCCGAACACGGAAGTTAAGCTCTTCAGCGCCGAGGGTACTTGGGGGGCGACCCCCTGGGAGAGTAGGACGTTGCCAGGCCAATGGGAGAAAACCGACGGTCAGCTTGTAAAAACGAGCGAACCCGTCGGTTTTTTATATGGGAAAGAACATGCACCTTCTCTTTTTTATCATAATATATGTATAAAGCAAGTAGAAACCGTCAAGGCTGGTAAAAAAAGAAGGATGTGAATAGAATGCCTCGATGTATCATCTGTGACACGGAGAAAGAAGAAGGAATAGATATTTGGAAGAGTTTTATCTGCAACGAATGTGAACAGGAGATGGTAAGGACGGAAGTAAGCGATCACCGGTATAACGACTTTATCCACAAATTAAAGAAAATTTGGTTAAAGCAAGATGCGTAAAAGAGGCAAAAAAAAAGGCCTCTTTTTTTAAATTTCTGTTATACTAAATACAATATAGATTTTATTCAGGAGTTGTTATGATCTCTCAGAGTCGTGCACCTCTATATGAAGCGTTGCTTAAAATGAAAGAACAGATATCCTTCCATGTTCCAGGCCATAAGCAAGGAAATTTCTTTGATCGCGAGGGGATAAAGGATTTCGGCGGGATCCTCTACTTAGATCAAACGGAATTACCTGGGCTCGATGATCTCCATCATGCGGAGTCCGTCATTAAGGAAGCGGAGGAACTGGCTCGGGATGCCTTTGGTGCGGGTGGGACGAAATTCCTCGTCGGAGGGACCACCGCAGGAATCCTCGCTTTACTCCTCGGGGTAAAAGCTGAAACGATCGGGGTCCAAAGGGATTCACACAAATCCGTCTTTAACGGGCTAAAATTGGCTAGGAAAAAAGGGCTGCTCCTACCACCGGTTATCGATGATTTATCCCTATTACCCAAAGGAGTGAACATAAAAATACTTCTTTCACTTCTAGCAGATCATAAGATGAATGCCCTTTTTCTTACAAGCCCGAATTATTACGGCTATGCGACCTCCCTTCATGAAGTTGTCTTTGCAGCCCATAAAGAGGGGATCCCCCTCATGGTGGATGAGGCCCATGGTGCTCACTTCAAGTTTCATTCTTCTTTTCCGCCTACCGCACTGCAACAAGGGGCCGATGCGGTGGTTCAGTCGATTCATAAGACCTTGCCGGCGATGACGATGGCCTCTATGATTCATTGGCAGGGTAAGAGAATCGGCTGGAAAGGGGTAAAAGAATGGCTTTCCGCTATTCAATCAAGCAGTCCTTCCTATCCTCTCCTAGCCTCTCTGGATCTGGCACGGAGGCACTTGGTCCTCTACGGAGAGGAAGCATTCGAAAGAGCCATGAAAGAGATGAGGAGACTTAGGGAGCGGTTAAAAAGTCTCCCATGGCTACAGGTTGTGGAAAACGATGACCCTCTCCGGCTGGTTCTCCTCCTCCCTGAAGGTTGGGGTCAGCGACTGAAGGAACATTTGGAATCGCTCCGAATCTTTCTGGAAATGGTTACTCCTTATCATCTGGTTTTTGTCTTTACCCCAGGAAATACCGCAGAAGATTACGATAAGTTGTGGAGAGCGTTAACCTCTTTCTCCCTACCTAGCCTGAAAGCTCGTTTTCCCAAGCAGATCCCCTACCCCATGGAGATCTGGGGGAAAGAAAAAGTGATCGCCTTTGACTCCCTGCCCAGGGAGAAAAGAAAAATATCACTAGAGGAAGCCGTCGGGAAAAGAGCTGGAGAGATGATTATTCCATATCCGCCGGGAATTCCCCTTCTTCTTGAAGGGGAAACGGTAGAGAAAGAAGCGATGGAGTGGCTTTTCGCATGGAGAAGAGAAGGGAATTCCGTCTATGGGGTTTATGATGACCAAATTTACATTTATGATGAATAGGAGGTATCATGGATGAAAATGATTATTGCTGTGGTGCAGGATCAAGATAGCAACAAATTGGCCAATGCGCTGGTAAAGGAAAATTTTCGGGCGACAAAGCTTGCCAGCACGGGAGGCTTTCTTAAGGCGGGGAATACCACGTTTTTGATCGGTGTACAGGATCACGAAGTGGAGACCGTTCTTCAAGTGATTCAAAAGAGTTGCAAGTCCAGGGAGCAGATGATCTCTCCTGTTTCCCCCATCGGAGGGACGGCCGAATCTTACGTCCCTTATCCGATTGAGGTACAAGTGGGAGGAGCAACCGTTTTTGTGCTTAATATCGAAGAGTATCGTCATTTTTAAAGGAAGAAGAAGGAATTATGTGGAAAGATCTCATCTATCAAAAGAAAATAGCGGGGATTTTACAAAAAGCTGTTGCAGGGGGGAGGATTTCCCACTCCTACCTATTCATGGGATCCAAGGGATCTGGGAAAGGGGAGCTGGCTCTTCAATTGGCGAAATCCCTTCTTTGTCTTCAAGGCGGAAACGGGGATAGCTGTGATACGTGCAGATCATGTAAAAGAATTGAATCAGGGAATCATTCGGATGTTTACCAGGTTCTGCCGGATGGCGGTTCCATCAAGTTGGAACAAATCCGTCTCCTTCAGGAGGAATTTAGCCGAAAAACAGTGGAATCCCCCCGAAAGATCTATATCATTCACCAAGCAGAAAGCATGACCAAGGAAGCGCAGAATCGTCTTTTAAAATTTTTAGAAGAGCCGACAGGAAGCATCGTAGCCATCCTTCTAACAGAAAGACCTCAGCAGCTCCTTCCCACCATTCATTCCAGGTGCCAAACCTTCCATTTGTTGGACAAACCCTGGAAGGAGATCGCCATGCAGGTGGAGAAAGAAGGAGTAGGAGTGGGGGAAGCCCGGGTTGCCGCCCTTATCGCAGGAAATCAGGAAGAAGCTTTAAATCTTTGTCACAAGGAATCATTTGCAGAACTTCGTCAAAGAGTGATAAAATTTTATCAAAGGAATTGGGAGGACCGTGGAAAAGTCCTTACCTCATTTCATGAAGAATTCCTCCTTAGTGAATTATTAAAAGATGAAATTCCTATATTTTTTGACTTAACTTTAATATGGCACAGGGATGCGCTTCAGCTCGCGTTGGGAAGGACGGATGAAGTGGCTAACCTGGATTGTTTAACTCAATTGAATGATTGGGTTAAATCCTTCAGTTTGATGGACTTGGAACGTCGAATCATGAATATATTAAATGGGAGATGGGCGTATGAATCATCCCATTCCCTCTTTGCATTGGAACAGATGATCCTGCAGATGTAGGAGGAGAAGGATGTACGAAGTAATCGGTGTTCGCTTTAAAAAAGCGGGTAAAATATATTATTTTGATCCGGGTGAATGGCCCGTCGAAAAAGAAGACGGAGTCATCGTTGAAACCGCTCGGGGAATTGAGTATGGCAAAGTGGTTATTGGAAGAAAAATGGTGGGGGAAGAAGATGTCGTTCTTCCGTTAAAACCGGTGATTCGTATCGCCAATGAAGAGGATATCCAGGTGGTCGAGAAGAATCAGGAATTGGCGAAAGAAGCTTTTACGATTTGTCAAGAGAAGATAAAAGCCCATCAATTGCCTATGAAACTGATTGATGTAGAATATACCTATGATCGGAATAAAATTATCTTTTATTTTACCGCTGACGGAAGAGTAGATTTTCGGGAACTGGTAAAGGATCTGGCAGCGGTTTTTCGTACCAGGATCGAACTTAGACAGATTGGTGTTAGGGATCAGGCAAAAATGCTAAGCGGCATCGGCCCTTGTGGCCGAGTCCTCTGCTGCTCCTCTTTCTTAGGCGATTTTGAACCGGTATCGATAAAAATGGCAAAGGATCAAAATTTATCTTTAAACCCAGCAAAGATCTCAGGACTTTGCGGTAGATTGATGTGTTGCCTGAAGTATGAGAACGACAATTATGAATCGGCCAAAGAATCACTCCCCGATATCGGCGAAGAAGTGATCACCCCCTCGGGAACGGGGAGGGTGGTAGCACTGAACCTGTTAGATAAATGGGTACAAGTAGAGATTTATGATTTAAACCGGGTGTTGCAATTCTCTCTGGATGAAGTCCTCGATTTTATGGCGAAAAATTTGCAGTAAAAGAGATCAATTATGATCCGTATGGGGATTGAGGTGAAAAAGTGGAGAGGAAGGATCTTTTTGCTGAAGTAGAATCCATGGAGGAAAATATTGGCCGTTTATATGAACAATTGGGCCAATTAAAAAGACAGCTTAAAACACTCCTAGAAGATCATTATAAACTCTCACTGGAAAATCACAATCTCAGGGAAAGGTTACAAGAACGTGGGGAGAAAGGGGATCTTAAGGAGGGAAAAACCAATCCGATCGGAGAAGGGGTGGATAACTTGGGCCGCCTTTATTACGAAGGCTTCCATATTTGCAACCAATATTATGGAAGTATGCGGCAAGAGGGGGATTGCCTGTTCTGCCTCTCTTTTTTGAATAAACGGTTAGGGGGTAAGGAGTAAAGGAGGAAAGAGGTTTATGGAGATTCACCCAGGGGAGCGGCTTGACCTTATCTCCAAATCGGGGCTAAAAATCATTCAGAGCAAAGAGGTTTTTTCCTTTTCTATCGACGCAATACTATTGGCTCATTTTGCCAATGTTCCCAAGAAAGGGCGGATCATTGACTTGTGCACTGGGACAGGAGTGATTCCTCTTCTCATCAGCCAAAAGACGGAGGGCGAAATCTACGGCGTAGAGATTCAAGAACGCCTGTGGGATATGGCGGAACGAAGCAGAAAGATTAACCAACTGGAGAAGAGGGTTTCCTTTATCCTGGGGGATATTAGAGATATGCCGGCTCGTTTCGGAGATGGGAGGTTTGATTACCTCACTTGTAATCCACCCTACATTCCAAAGGGAACGGCTGATCAGAATGTGAATCTCCATGTTGCCATTGCGAGGCATGAACTTCTCAGCACCTTAGAGGATGTGATCCGTACCTCTAGTCGGCTTGTCCGATCCGGGGGAAGAGTAGCTTATGTCTTTCGTTCCTCTCGTCTCGTAGATCTTCTCGCCCTTATGCGTACCTACCGCATTGAGCCGAAGCTTCTCCGCCTTGTCCATCCGAGACCGGGGAGAGAGGCGAATCTGGTTTTGGTTGAGGGAATCCGGGATGGGGGAAAGGAGATGAAGATTCTGCCTCCGTTATTCGTGCATGATGAGAAGGGGGAATATACGGAGGAAATGAGAAGAATTTACGAAGGGATTCCTCCTGCCACGGGGATAGCCGAGAATAAGGAGCAAGCAAAGTGAAGAGAGTTAAAAGTTTTGCGACGGAACAGGGGGGCGTCCTCTATCTGGTTGGAACCCCCATCGGTAATCTTCAGGATATGACCGAACGGGCGATTCATACATTAAAAGAGGTTGATTTCATCGCAGCGGAGGATACGCGTGTCACACGAAAACTCCTTTCTCATTTCGATATACATACTCCCCTCATCAGTTACCATCAACACAGCAGCAAAGGAAGAATGGAAGAGCTGATCAAACAACTTAAGGAAGGAAAGCAGATCGCCTTGGTAAGTGACGCCGGTTTACCCGGCATCTCCGATCCAGGCCAAGAGCTGGTGGAGGCGGCTGTGCGGGAGGAGATTCGGGTCATTCCAATCCCGGGAGTAAACGCAGCCATCAGTGCCCTCATCGCCTCCGGTCTTCCCACCCAGCCCTTTTTGTTCATCGGATTTCTCCCAAGAAACAGAAAAGAAAGGATAGAGGAACTGGAACGATGGAAGGAGGCAAAGGCCACCCTCCTCTTCTACGAATCTCCCCACCGTGTTAAGAGTACTCTTAAAGATATGACAGAGATTTTAGGAGACCGGAAGGCCGTTTTAGCCAGGGAGCTGACAAAAAGGCATGAGGAGTGGATCCGGGGTAGCCTGACTCAAATATCTTCTTGGTTGGATGGGGAGGAAATCAAAGGGGAGATCACCCTGGTGGTGGAAGGGTCGGCCGAGGAAGAATCCTCGGAGAAAATAAACTGGTGGGATGGGATAAGTATTAAGGAACATGTGGAAATCTGGGTGCAAAGGGGGATGGATCGTAAGCAAGCCATCCTCACCGTGGCGAAGGAGAGAAAGATCTCAAAAAGAGAAGTATATCAAGCGATTCATGTGAAATAATCCCACCTGCCCGAAGACAGGTGGGATGTTCATTAGCGGGTAACCGCTTTTTTATCTTCTTCTACCAATGCTTCAATGCAGTGGTGGCAGATCACTTTGCCGTGGTAGTAAGTCAGCTGTTCTGCATTACCGCAGAAGATACAAGCAGGCTCATACTTTTTAAGGATGATCTTTTCTCCGTCAACATAGATCTCTAAAGCATCCTTTTCTGCGATACCCAAGGTACGGCGCAACTCAATCGGGATCACAACGCGGCCCAGTTCATCTACTTTACGAACAATCCCCGTAGATTTAATCATAAATGTACCCTCTCCTTACGTTCTCTTTGTATCAATTTTCGACAACCTTGTACATTTTGTATGATACCAAGCATTCCCATAAAAGTCAATAACATTTGCAGGAAAAAAATTGTAAATATTGCAGGAACTTTAATAACACGTACACCTTCGAGGCTTCTCTTCACGTGCAAATTGGGAATGATAAAAATTTCCACTTCGCCTTTATTCTCTCTTTTTTGAGGAAATAGGGGGAGAGAAAAATGGATATAATTTCCTTAAATTAAGGAAATACAGAGAACGAATGGAAGAATACTCTTGACACATGGGACTCTTTTTTGTATAATTTTAACAATCTAGTGCAAAGAAGAAAAACGATGAAGGGAAGAGTAGCCATGATCTTGCTTTCAAAGAGAGCCGGGAGGGTGGAAACCGGCAAAGCCGTCATGGTGAAAATGGCCCCAGATGTTGCTCCCACGAAGAGGAGAGTAGGGGGAGACGTATCCGGCGTTATCGGACGGCATGAAGAGGAATGAAGTCCCTTTGCCCATGGGGAAAGGGAGAAGTTGGGTGGTACCGCGGGATCGAACTCGCCCCAAGCAAGGGGTGGGTTTTTTCTTTTGTTGTTTTTAAGATTAGGATTTCCCCGGTTGGTAAAAGAATTTCAGGGGATTCGATTACAAGCAAGATGATCCAAGAGGAGGAAGATGAAATGAAACCTGCTTTTTACATCACATCGCCGATTTATTATCCCAGTTCAACCCTTCACATCGGCAATGCTTACACGACGATCGCCGCCGATGCCATGGCCCGTTACAAGCGGCTGAAGGGGTTTGATGTGTTTTATCTAACAGGGACGGACGAACATGGCCAGAAACTGCAGCGGAAAGCGGAAGGAGCCGGAAAAAAACCGCTGGAGTACATTGATCCGATCGTGGATTGGATTAAAGATCTTTGGAGGCAGCTAGATATCAGCTATGACGATTTTATCCGAACCTCTGAAGAAAGGCATGAAGAGGTCGTTCAGGAGATTTTTCGGAAATTAATGGATCAAGGAGATATCTACCTGGGGGAATATGAGGGCTACTACTGCGTGGAATGTGAAGCCTTTTGGACCCCTTTCCAGGCGAAGAAGGGGGATGAGTATCTCTGCCCGGATTGTGGACGTCCCGTCTCTTTGGTAAAAGAAGAGAGTTATTTCTTCCGACTTTCCAAATATCAGGATCAACTTCTTCATTACATTGAAACACATCCGGAATTTATCCAGCCGGAATCGAGAAGAAACGAGATGATTCAAAATTTCCTAAAACCGGGTTTAGAAGATCTCTCCGTATCCCGTACCAGTTTCGATTGGGGGATTCCGGTTCCGGGCAATCCGAATCATGTCATTTATGTCTGGATTGATGCCCTCTCCAATTACATTACCGCCATCGGATACGGCAGGGATGAGGAGAAATTCTCCCGCTATTGGCCTGCGGATATTCATTTAATCGGAAAGGATATTCTCCGTTTCCACACCATCTACTGGCCCATCTTGCTGATGGCGTTAGGCCTTCCCCTTCCGAAAAGGGTATTTGGCCATGGTTGGCTGCTGATGCCGGATGGGAAGATGTCCAAATCGAAGGGGAATGCGATTGACCCTAAATTTTTAATTGGCCGCTACGGTTCCGATGCGATCCGTTATTACCTGTTGCGGGAAATCGCATTTGGTCAAGATGGGATATTTACACCGGAAGCCTTTATCCAGCGTTGCAATTATGACTTGGCCAACGACTTGGGGAATCTGGTCAGCAGAACGTTGGCGATGATTGAGAAATATTTCGACGGGAAGATTCCCCATGCCCGCCAGCGGGAGGAAGGAGACGAAAAGCTGATCTCATTGGCCATGGCCACCAAAGGGAAAGTGGAGGACCATATGGAAAAGCTTTTATTTGGTCAAGCGTTGGCGGAGATCTGGGCATTGATTCGGCAAACGAATCGCTATATTGACGATAATGCACCTTGGGCTTTGGCCCGGGAGGAAAAGAACCATCCAAGGCTCGGCACCGTTCTCTACCATTTAGCGGAGAGCATCCGCATTATTTCCATTCTGATTCAGCCTTTTCTGACGAAGACTCCCGCCAAGATCTGGGAACAGCTGGGGTTTAGGTCGGGAGAGGAAGGTTTATCCTGGGAGGATGCGGGCCGGTGGGGCTTGCTTCCCGAAGGGCAAAGGGTGTATAAAGGAGAAGCCCTCTTTCCCCGCCTCGACATAACGGCTGAAATTGCTGCGATTGACGAATACACCGCCGAAGCAAAACGAAAAGCGGAGGAAAACAAAAGACTTCAGGAGGCACGGGAAGGAAAAGAGAAAATCGAGTTGCGAGATGGCAAAGAACCGGTTGGGAAGGAACCGAGAAGTAGGATGGACGAAGAAAAGAAAGCCACGGAGGATAAGGGGATTGAAGCGAAAAAAATGAAAAAAGAAAATGGTTTGATCAATATTGATGAATTTGCAAAAGTGGAACTGCGGGTGGCGGAAGTGATAGAAGCAGATCGAATTCCGGGGGCCGATCGATTATTAAAGTTAATCCTTGATCTTGGCACGGAAAAAAGGCAAGTGGTCTCCGGCATTGCCGAGTATTACAAACCGGAGGAGCTGATCGGATTGAAGCTGATTCTCGTGGCAAACTTAAAGCCGGTCAAGCTAAGGGGGGTCGACTCTTACGGAATGATCTTGGCGGCTAAAGAAGGGGATACGCTGAAGGTGGCCACCCTTCCGAAGGAAATACCCAACGGCACCCTTGTGAAATGAAGGATGGATTGGACAGTTTTATTCAATGGTCAACGATGCCAATTCATTAAAAACGGAGGGAAACGATCCCGAAATGCTATTTGATACCCATGCCCACTTAAATGCGGAAGAATTCGACCAGGACCGGGAAGAAGTGCTGAGGAAAGCGAAAGAAGCAGGGGTAGATCGAATTTTGAATATCGGTTATAACCGTGATTCGATTCCTTCTTCCTTGCAATTAGCGGAGAAATATGATTATATTTATTCTACGGTCGGTTGGCATCCCCAAGATGCCCATGATTTTGCAGAGAGAGATTTGGCATGGCTCGGGGAACTTACGCAACACCCTAAAGTTGTGGCGATCGGAGAGATTGGCCTCGATTATTACTGGGATACCTCACCCCGCGAGGTCCAGCAAAAGGTCTTTCGCGCTCAGATCGCCTTGGCGAAGGAGAGAAAACTCCCCATCGTCATTCATGACCGGGATGCACATGAGGATCTTTTGCGCATCCTGAAAGAGGAAAAGGCAGATGAAGTTGGTGGAATTATGCACGCCTTTTCCGGCAGCATTGAGATGGCTAAAGAATGCATTCGCTTAGGATTTTATATCTCCTTCGGTGGCCCTATTACCTTTAAAAATGCCGTCCGACCGAAAGAAGTGGCGAAAATGATCCCCTTAGAATGGATCTTAATCGAAACCGATTCGCCCTACTTAACTCCCCATCCCTACCGGGGAAAACGCAATGAGTCGGGCTATGTCCGACTCGTTGCGGAGAAATTGGCGGAATTAAGAGGTTTAACGGTGGAGGAGATCGAGGAGATCACCTATCGCAATGCCGTTAATGCATTACATCTAAAGGAGTGAGACACCAAGAGAAGAGTCTCTTTTTTCCGTCATACCATGGTTTTTAAAAACGAACGGGTCACCGTGGTATGATGAGGTGAATCAATGAAAAAAATTATTTTGCCAACCCTTTTTTTCTTCAGCTTGTCCAGCACCCTCTCTTTTGGGGTGAGCCTCGATCGCTCCAAACCGGTTACACTCTACACCGAGACTCAGGTGCGGAAAGTGGTAACCACCGCGAGTACGGTGGGGGAACTTCTTCGGCAGGAAGGGATTACGATACATCCCGAGGATTTCGTGTTTCCCACACCGGACACGCCGGTCCGTAAAAACCTGAAAGTGATGGTGCGGAAAGCGAAACAGGTAATGGTGAAATTACCTGGAGTGGGGGAGAGAAAGGTTTGGACCACCGCCCAAACGGTGGGAGGGCTCTTAGAAATCATGGGGGTTCATCCAGATGAAGAGGATCAGGTAACTCCCCGGAGAAATACTCCGATCATCCCAGGCTTAAAGGTGGAGGTCGTGGATGTTTCTTTCCGGACCATCGCAGCGACAGAGAGGATGATGTTCCAGACGAAAGTAAAAGAGACCGCCGCTTTAGCAAAGGGAGAGAAGAGAGTGTCCATCGCCGGAATCCCAGGAGAGGCGAAAGTGACCTATAAAGCGAGGTATCACGACGGGAAACTCGTGGATCTTATCCCTATGCAAAAGGAAGTGGTACGAGAGCCGAAGGACCAAGTGGTCCTCTCCGGGACGGCGCAACCGGTTTCTCTAGGAGGATATGCTTTTAGCCCGAGGAAAATCTTAACCAATGTGAAGCTAACCGCTTACGGTCCGGGGGAAGAGCATACAGGTAAAAATCCGGGGGATCCGGGGTATGGCATCACCCGTTCAGGCTTGCCTGCCAGGGAAGGGAGAACCGTAGCCGTAGACCCCGATCTGATTCCGCTTGGGTGGTGGATTTACATTGAAGGATTTGGCCTGTACCGTGCGGAAGACACGGGGAGTGCCGTGAAAGGAAAGAAGATCGATATCTTCTTTGCCGATGATCAAAAGGCTGAAGGCTTTGGTTTGAAGCGGGGATATACGGTTTATGTCATTGGACCGGAAAAACCAACGGCCAGATAGGGGAACTTCAGGTTCCCTTTTTTCTTTATCAAACGGAAGCAATATGTAAAATGGTTGTAAAAAATCAAAGAGAATCATGTAAAATCATGTATAATAAGAGATTGGAGAAGGCGTAAGCATGGCGGAAGAGAAAGAAATGATTCAGGAAATGATCGTGGTGGAAGGGAAAAATGATACGGCCGCAGTGAAAAGAGCCGTAAACGCGGATACGATCGAAACGGGAGGGGCTTTCGTTTCGGAATCCGTTCTATTGCGAATCCGACGTGCGCAGAAAGTAAGGGGGGTGATTCTCCTCACCGACCCCGATCATGCTGGGGAAACGATTCGGAAACGAATCAGCCGGGAAATCCCGGGGGTAAAGCATGCCTTCATATCCAAGGAAGAGGGATGGAAAGAAGGAGACATCGGCGTAGAAAATGCATCTCCTGAAACGATCCGTAAAGCACTTTCTCATCTCCGCACAGAACAGGAGGGGGGGATAGAACCCGTTTCCTGGGAAGAACTGATTGATTTAGGCTTGGTTGGAAGCAAGCGCTCCTCTATGCTTAGAGGAAAAGTGGGGGAGATCCTGGGGATTGGGTATGCGAATGGCAAGCAGTTTCATATGCGCCTCCGCGTTTTCTCCATTTCCCGGGAGGAGTTTCTCGACGCATATGAGAAGGCGCTGAGGGGGGAGCGGGATGGGAAATGAGGAAAGGATAACCTGGAAAACCGGCGAGATTTTAAAAAAATATGGGGTCTCCCTAAGAAAGAGCTTAGGACAAAACTTTCTCATCGATCCGAATATGGTGAAAAAAATCGCCGAATCCGCCCATTTGGAGTCAGAGGATGGAGTGATTGAGATCGGACCGGGGGTGGGCGTACTAACGGCGGAACTCGCGAAGAGGGCAAAAAAGGTCGTCGCTGTGGAGATCGATGGTCGGCTCATTCCGATTCTGTCGGATATCTTTAGAGACTGGAAAAGCATCCGGATCATCCATGGGGACATCTTAAAAATAAATCTCCATGAAATCACCTCTTTCCTTCTTCAGGAGACGAAGAGGGTGCATGTAGTTGCAAATCTTCCTTATTATGTAACAACGCCTATCTTGATGCGCCTTCTCGAAGATAAACTTCCTCTTACCTCCATCGTGGTGATGGTACAAAGGGAGGTAGCCGACCGTATCGCAGCCGAACCTGGTGGAAAGGAGTATGGAGCCCTCTCCATTGCATGCCAATATTTTGCCAAGGTGGAAAAGGTGCTGCAGGTTCCTAAAGAAGTGTTCTATCCGAAACCGGAGGTGGACTCCACGGTGATTCGCCTAATGCTCTACGCGTTCCCTCCCGTTCGCGTGGAGGAAGAAAACCTTTTCTTCCAAGTGGTTAGGGCCTCTTTTGCTAACCGCCGTAAAACCCTCTTCAATAATTTGCGCAGCGCCTTTCCCGAATTGGAACAAAATCTCTCATCTCTCCTCTCAGAAGGAGGGATAGACCCCAAGCGTCGGGGTGAGACTCTTACCATCCAAGAATTTTCCACACTTTCCAATTTAATTTGGAGAGAAAGGGTTAAAAAAAGGGGTGAAAAACTCCTTTACGAATAGATCATATGATAAAGTATAAGAGACGGCTTCAATTGTAACAACCCCATTTATAAAAGGAGGAAGAAAGATGTATTTTATTAGCCCCACATACGGCAGGCTTACGTTTCAAGAAGTGATATCTTTCACGGAATCCTTTATTCATGAAGATCCGAATAGCTCATATAAATTGGTGATCGGTACCGATTCCCAGACGACGGCGAAGGAAACGATTTTGGTTACCGCACTGATCATACATCGCATTGGGAAAGGAGCCCGATTTTTCTTCAACCGAAAAAGGGAAAAACCGATTTTCGACTTAAGGAACCGGATATATCATGAGACTGCCCGCAGCTTGGCGGTGATCCAACAAATTGAAAAAGATAATTTGTTGAAACAATTGGTAGATCTTCCGGTAGAAATCCATATTGATATCGGTCAAAGGGGAGAGACCCGGGCAATGATTCAAGAAGTGGTAGGGTGGGTAACTTCCGTAGGGTATGTGGTGAAAATTAAACCTTATTCCTATGGAGCAAGTTCCGTCGCCGACCGCCTCACCAAATCATCCCATCGGTAGCTCCCTTTTTTCTTCCCTTCTCATTCCACCATGCCTCATCCCCTTCTCCCGTTCACCATCCGGTCTATGCCTACATAGGATAGAGGATAGATGGGAGGGAGATCCATGAAGAAAGGGATCAAAGTAGGGAATGTGGTTGTCCGAAAATCGTATGGAAAGGATATCCTCTTTCGCGTCATTTTTATCCAACACGAGGATAATATGGCTGTACTAAAGGGAATCGATTGGAGGCTGATCGCAGACTCCCCTTTAGACGACCTGGAAGTAGTCAAAGAGGAAGAAGACTCCGTACCTTACAGGGATGCGAATCGGAACGGAGGGCAAATCAAACCGGTTCAGTATATGAAACCCCCGAATCGACCGGGGCAAGCTTATCATGCATATCCCGGAAAAGTTCTGCACATGGACGGGGATGCCCGATATTTAGCCCTCTGCATGGGAGAATATGAACGGCTGGGGATTCCTGCTGTGGGAGTTCATATGGAAGAGCGGGAGATCCCACGGGCGGTTTTATCTCTGCTGACAAAATATCAACCCGATATATTGGTCATTACCGGACATGATTCCTACCGCAATCGGGAGAGGGGGGAAAAGGATCTTAAATCTTACCGTAACTCCCATCACTTCATGGAGGCAGTGAGACGAGCCCGGACGGAATATGAACGGCATAAGGATAATCTCATCATTTTCGCCGGGGCCTGTCAATCTTATTATGAAGGGATGATGGATTCCGGTGCCAATTTCGCCAGTTCTCCGGGAAGGGTAAATATTCATGCGTTAGATCCGGTACGGGTGGTGGAGAAGATTTCCTATACATCAATTCGTGAGACGGTCCCATTGCTGGATGCCATTCAGTTTACAAAGGCGGGAAATGAAGGGATCGGGGGGATTGAAACAAGGGGCACGATGAGGCTGGCGATGCCGGATTAATATTTTTTAATTGACAGAGGAGATTTTATCCTGCTATAATTATCATTTTATTTGACATACTATATATCACGTGATATAATACATAATGTGAGGTGATACATCCGATGGGAAGAAATGCCTTAACGGATATTAAACATCTGTTAGAAGGGTACGTCGGACAGCGGATCATGCTAAAGGCGAACGGGGGCCGTCGAAAAACCATTGAGCGGTCGGGTGTTTTAGAGGAGACATATCCTTCTGTTTTTATTGTTAAATTGGACGAGCAAGAGCCTTTTAAGCGAGTTTCCTACAGTTATGCCGATATCCTAACGGAGACCGTAGAACTCACGGTGCTAACGGGTAAGGAATCGGTCAGAATCACCTACGCACCATAGCGCAAAAGTACTTCCTTTAAAACAGTAAGACAATGTCTTACTGTTTTTTAACTTCTCTCCGAAAAGGGATGGGATTACCCGAGAACCCCCCACCTCTAAGCGTGAGCGTAGGTGGTGGGAGAATGTCACTGTTTCTTCTGAGCCATACTATAGGCAGATGCCCGATCAGCGGGCATTGGAAAGGAGGGAGGAAACATGGGACGAAGAAGGGGAATGATGTCCCGGGCATTGAAGGAGGAATTAGCCAAAGACCTCGGGTTTTATGATACCGTAAAGGATAAGGGGTGGGGGGGAATTACCACCCGGGATGCCGGAAATATGGTAAAACGGGCCATTCAAATTGCGGAGGAAAATTTACGAAAACAAGGGAACTGAGAGCCGGGGTGGTCCACCTGGCTCTTTTTTTGCGAAGATAAAAGTGGTAAAATAGGGAAACCTAAGCGTCTAGGAGGATACGGATTTGGAAGAAGTGATGGTGACAGCACCGGCAAAAATTAACCTTACGCTCGATGTGCTCGGGAAAAGAGAGGATGGATATCATGAGGTAAAGATGGTCATGACCACCATTGATCTTTCGGACCGGTTAACCTTAATGAAAGCTAGGGATGGGGGAATTTACGTAGCCTCTTCCGCAGGTGCCATCCCCACCGATGAGCGAAACTTGGCACACCAGGCGGCCCTTCTTCTGAAAAGGGAGTTTCAAGTAAAAGAAGGGGTACGAATATACATCGAAAAGAACATTCCGGTAGCGGCAGGCCTGGCCGGGGGGTCCAGCGATGCGGCCGCTGCCCTGAAAGGGCTGAACCAACTTTGGAATTTAGGTCTAAATTTTGAACAATTAGCTCAAGTAGGAGCCCGTCTCGGCTCCGATGTCCCTTTTGTCCTTTATGGCGGGACTTCGCTGGCCACCGGCAGAGGTGAGGTGCTGACGCCGCTCCCTTCGCCACCTCCTTCCTGGGTGGTGTTGGCCAAGCCTCCGATCGGTGTATCCACCTCGGAGGTCTATGGAAAACTTCGTTTGGATCAGATTAAAGAGCGGCCGGATCATGAGAGAATGCTTAGGGCCCTCGCCGAGAAGGATTTTTCAGGGGTGGTCGCCTCGATGGGAAATGTATTGGAGACGGTCACCTTCACCCTTTATCCGGAAGTAAAAAAACTAAAAGAAAGGATGATTCGTTTCGGCGGAGAAGGGGTTCTCATGTCGGGGAGCGGCCCTACGATCTATACCCTTGTTCGGCACGAATCGAGGGCTTTTAGGGTGTATAATGCCCTTCGAGGCTTTTGCAAAGAGGTTTATATGGTGCGCCTAACAGGAAGAAGAGAAATAGGTGTTGCGTAAACACGTATATTCTGATATATTTCTCTGTGAATATTCGGTTTTTATAGGGAGCAGGGCGAATGATGAAGAGAAAGAGAAGTGCCCGCATGGTAGATATGACCAGAAGGCTTCTGGAGAATCCTCATCGACTTTTCTCATTGACGGAATTTGTAGGGGAATATGGAGCGGCCAAATCTTCCATCAGTGAAGATTTGAGCATCATTAAAGAAGTTCTGGAGGAGGAAGGGGCAGGTTTACTTCAATCCCGGGCGGGGGCGGCAGGTGGAGTCCTCTATATCCCTTACATGCCTGTTGCAGAAGCGAGGAAGAAAATCAACGCATTACTTGAGAAACTGCAAGATCCGGGGAGGATCTTGCCGGGTGGGTATCTCTACATCTCCGATCTGTTGGGAAATCCGAGACTGATCCATGAATTAGGGAAAATGATCGCCTCTTATTACCGGAATGAACCCATTGATGTGGTGATGACCGTGGAAACGAAGGGAATCCCCCTGGCTTACGCCTGTGCCCATCATTTAAATGTCCCGGTCGTGATCGTTCGCAGGGATTCACAAATTACGGAGGGTTCCCTCGTAACACTTAACTATGTTTCCGGCTCAACCAAAAGGATCCAGACTATGTCGTTAAGCCGCAGAATGTTGCCGGAGAAATCAAGAGTCCTTATCGTCGATGATTTTATGAGGGCAGGGGGAACCGTTCGGGGAATGAAAGAGCTGTTGCAGGAATTTAAAGCGGAATTGGTGGGAGTAAGCATATTTGTGGAGGGAATGGCAGAAGGAGAGAAAGTGGTAGACCGGTATCTTTCCCTCATCCGCTTGGTTCGCATCGATGATAAAACAAAGAAGATCGAAGTTGAGCTGGGTAACTATTTCCAAACGAAGGAGTGGTAAATATGGAAATCATTTTTACGGACGCAGCGCCGAAAGCGATCGGTCCATACTCCCAAGCCGTACTGGCCGAAGGGATGCTCTTTACCTCCGGACAGATTCCTCTAAATGAAAAAGGGGAGATCGTCCAGGGAGGGATTGAAGCGCAGACGAGACAGGTGTTGGAAAATCTGACGGCGATTCTTAAAGCGGCGGGATTTTCACTTGAAAATGTGGTGAAAACAACCCTCTATTTAAAAAATATGGAGGACTTCGGCAAAGTGAATCAGGTTTATGCTTCATACTTTTCCGAACATAAGCCGGCCCGGACTACGATAGAAGTCTCCCGCTTACCAAAGGATGCCCTCATCGAGATCGATCTGATCGCCACAAAAAAATAAAATAGGAATTTTGCGCCATAAAGAAGGATTTTCAGAATTTCATGTGGAATTAAAAAAAAGGCGTAAATGTGCAGGTAAGGTGGTGAGAATTCAATGGAGATTACTGACGTCAGACTCCGACCTGTCCAAAGCGAGGGTCGCATGAAGGCGATTGCCTCAATTACCATTGATAACGAATTCGTTGTTCATGATATTCGCGTCATCGATGGGAATAATGGACTTTTTGTTGCGATGCCGAGCAAAAGGACGCCGGATGGTGAATTTCGTGATATTGCCCATCCGATCTCATCAGCAACCCGTGAAAAAATTCAAAATGCCGTACTGAAGGTGTATGAGCAGGCGGTAGAACAACAATCGTTTGTAGAAGAGGGAGCATAAAAGGGAGTGGGGGCGCAGGACGTCCCCTTTTTTTTGTTGATCTTAAGTTCTATCGTCCCACTGCTTGAAAAAAAGGTTCGCTTTCGTTATAGTCAATGTGGTATTCTTGATAGGGGGGGCGAATCATGAACGGAGAGCGGTATGCCATCGTATTGGCAGCAGGGAAGGGGACGCGGATGAAGTCTTCTCTGCACAAAGTGCTGCATCCCATCGGAGGAAAGCCGATGGTTGAACATATTTTTTCAACGTTAGAACAAGTGGGTGTGAATCAGATTTATTTGGTGGTAGGTCATGATGCCGATGCGGTGGTTGAGAGGGTAGGGGGCAGGGCGATTCCCGTGCTTCAAGGGGAGCAATTGGGGACCGCCCATGCGGTGTTGCAGACGGAGTCCTTTTTAAGGGAAAAGGAAGGAATTACCTTGGTCATTAACGGAGATACTCCACTTGTTACGGCGGAGACGATGAAAGGGCTTCTCTCCCGTCACCAAGAGACGGGGGCCGCAGCCACCCTTCTGACGACAAAACTAGATCGGCCAACCGGGTATGGACGGATCCTCTACGATGAGATGGGAAATGTTGCGAAGATTGTCGAGGAGAAAGAGGCAACCCCTGCGGAGAAGATGATTCAGGAAGTAAATGTCGGCCTTTATACCTTTCATACGAAGTTTTTATTCGATGCCGTCAAAAAAATTGGAAACAAGAATCAGCAAGGGGAGTATTACCTGACCGATATTTTCCCCATCCTTCAGGAAATGGGACAAAAGATTTCGGCATATCGGACGGAAAATCAACAAGAAACGATAAGCATTAATGACCGCATCGCATTAAGCGAAGCGGAGAGAATCTTGAGAAAGAGGATTAATGAAACACACATGAAGGAAGGGGTAACTCTCCAGGATCCGGAGAGAACCTATATTGATGCGGATGTAAGGATCGGAAGGGATACGGTGATCTTGGCAGGTACTCATCTGCGGGGCAATACCAGGATCGGCGAAGGCTGTATCATTGGTCCGGATGTTGAGATCACCGATTCCATCATCGGAGACGAGGTAACCATTTCCCATTCCGTTCTCATAGAGAGTAGAGTAGAGGAAAAGACGACCATCGGCCCTTTTGCCTATCTGAGGCCCAACTCTAAGATCGGGAAGAAGGTAAAAATTGGAGATTTTGTGGAAATTAAAAACTCCAGCGTTGGAGATGGAGCGAAGGTTCCCCATCTTACGTATGTAGGAGATGCAGAGATCGGTGCCCGAGTAAACATGAGCTGTGGGAGCATCACGGTCAATTATGATGGGGTTCATAAGCATAAAACGGTGGTCGAAGAGGATGCATTCATCGGATGCAATGTGAACCTTGTTGCCCCTGTCACCGTGGGGAAAGGAGCTTTTATCGCAGCCGGTTCAACCATCACCGATCCTGTTCCCCCTGGAGCGTTGGCGGTTGCTCGGCAAAGGCAAGTAAATAAAGAAAATTACGTGGCAAAGCTCATGGCTAAAAAGAAGGGCGAATGACTGGAGGAAATATGCGATGCCGAATTACCGCGATTCAAAGTTAAAGGTTTTTTCCGGGAACTCCAACCCCGCTCTGGCGAAAGAGATTGTCGAACATATCGGGCTTCCTTTAGGAAATGCAGAAATCACCAGCTTTAGCGATGGGGAGATTCAGGTAAAATTAAATGAGAGCGTCCGGGGAGCCGATGTCTTTGTTATTCAATCGACCTGCCATCCGGTGAACGACAACCTGATGGAAATCCTCATTATCTTGGATGCTCTGAAACGGGCTTCGGCCAAAAGCATCAACGTAGTGATCCCATATTACGGGTATGCTCGCCAAGATCGAAAGGCACGAGCCAGGGATCCGATCACTGCGAAACTGGTGGCCAACCTAATCGAAACGGCCGGAGCAAACCGTATCATCGTGATGGATCTCCATGCGACACAAATCCAGGGTTTCTTCGATATCCCTGTGGATCATCTGCTGGGTATTCCCATCCTAGCCAAATACTTTATCGAGAAGGGACTTAAGGATGTGGTGGTGGTATCTCCTGATCATGGTGGAGTAACCCGGGCGCGGAAATTGGCGGAACGATTGCAAGCACCGATTGCCATTATCGATAAACGGCGTCCTGAACCAAATGTAGCGCAAGTGATGAATATTGTAGGGAATATCGAGGGGAAAACCTGTATTCTGGTCGACGACATCATCGACACCGCAGGGACCCTAACCCTTGGCGCCGAGGCATTGATGAAGAACGGAGCCAAGGAGGTATATGCTTCCTGCACCCATCCCGTCCTATCCGGCCCTGCGATAGAGAGAATTCGGAATTCCAAGATCAAAGAGGTTATCGTCACCAATACCATCCCCATTCCCGCGGAAAGGATGCTGCCGAATCTTAAGGTACTCTCCGTTGCCCCACTTATCGCCGAAGCGATTATTCGGGTGCACGAGGAATTGTCCGTAAGCAAACTTTTCGATTAACAGGGTGAAGATGCGTTCCTCTTTTTTGTATCCAAAAAAAAACAAAGCGAAAAGCCTTTAGGTGCGATGATGGAAAGGACTCATGGTTTATGAAATGGATCGTTGGCTTAGGGAATCCAGGAGAGGAATATGAGAAGACGCGGCATAATATTGGCTTTCAGGTAGTGGATCTGCTGGCTAAGGAGTGGTCCATTCCCATGCGAGCCTCTAAATGGCAAGCGCTCATCGGTGAGGCGAAGAAAGAGGGTGAACGGATTCTCCTTACGAAGCCGTTAACCTACATGAACCGATCAGGGGATGCGGTCCGGAAGATTATGGATTGGTATAAACTCTCTTGTGATGATCTCCTTGTCATCTATGATGATTTGGATCTGCCTGTGGGGAATTTACGCCTTCGGGAGAAGGGAAGTGCAGGGGGCCATAACGGCATGAAGTCCATTATTCAACAATTGGGAACCGAACAATTTAAACGGATTCGCGTCGGAATTGGTCACCCCCCCGCCGGAGCTTCGGTGCCGGAGTACGTTCTCTCTCCTTTTGAAAAAGAGGAGAAGGAAAAGGTGGATGCGGGGATAAAGCTTGCCGCTCAGGCGGCAAATGCTTGGCTTAGTCTCCCTTTTCCCCAAGTGATGAATCGGTTTAACCGAAAAAGTGAATAATTGTTTTTCCTCCTGGAGAGAATAAAAAGAGATTCTCTCACAATGGGGGGGCATGAATGACCGTCCGGTACAAATGCAGAAGCTGTAAAACCGTCATGGCGGAGTTTCCTGAGGAGAGTTTAGAAATATCCCTTCATTTGGGGGCCTTAAGCCCTGAGGAGAGGGCCGAAAAGGTTATCGAGGATGAGGAAGGGAACAAAACCGTATATCTATTATGCGAGTATTGCCAAGAGGCTATCTTAAACCATCCGGAACTCTCCCTCTTATCCAGCCCGCTTCAATAAGATCGATGCAAGGATGAAAACCTTCTTTAGGCAAAGGGATGGGAAGTAATGTTAAGAAGTTTCACAGAATTATTAAGGATGAATGCAGAGTTCCAGACGCTATGGGACGGGATGAAGCGGGGAATGAAGGAGCAATTGGTAACCGGGCTCTCAGGCTCGTCCCGTCAGGTTTTTGCAGGGGCGTTGGTTACACTTTTAGACAGAAAAGCGGTTTTCATTACGCATAATAATTATCAGGCGCAGAAAGTTTACGAGGATTTAGCCGAACTGCTCGGAGAGGAGCAGGTTCTATTTTTTCCGGCAGAGGAGATTCATCTAATCGACTATAGAGCGGCCAGCCCCGAGATCCGAAGTGCCCGTATAAGGGCTTTAAATCTATTATGTAGCGAAAATTCTATTAAGTTGGTGGTTACCCCGTACTTGGGGTTAACGTCGTTTCTTACCCCCCCTGCGATTTGGAAGGAGGGGCTATTAACCGTTAGAAGGGGAGATCAACTTCCCCTTGAAACGGTCATTAAATCATTGCTTCTTTTTGGCTATGAAAGAGTAGAGGAGATTGAAAATCGAGGCCAATTTGCGCAAAGGGGAGGGATTGTCGATCTATTTCCTTTGGATGCGGCGGAGCCGATTCGTATCGAGTGGTTTGATGAAGAGGTGGATTCGATCCGCTATTTTCGCCTGGAAGATCAACGATCGACCCGAATGGCAACGGAGGTGAGGATCAGTCCTGCCTATGAAACTTACCTTCCTGAGAATAAATATCGGGAAACCTACCTTAGAGTGGAAGAAAAATTGAACGCAGAATTAGAGAAACTTCATGATAAGGAGAGGAAAGAAGCTCTTTCCTCCAGGGTATTGGAGGATTTGTCTCACTTTAGGGAGGGAAGCTATTTTAAGGGGATAGAGCGGTATCTCGCCCTCATTTATGATAAGCCGGCCACGCTCTTGGATTATTTGGGTGAAGATGCTTTTCTCCTCTTTGATGAGCCTTCCAGGATCACGGAAGTGGCTGAACAGTATGAGCATGAAGAGGCAGAGTGGGTCACAGGGGAAATAGAAAAGGGACGGCTCATCCCCGGCGTTCCCCTTTCGTATTCCTATGAGGAGGCGATGGGCGGAGCCAGGCAGAAGATTTATCTCTCTCTTTTTATCCGGCAGGTGAAAAAAGGGAAACCTCAGAATATTGTAAGTTTCCTCTCCCGCAGCATGCAGGAGTTCCACGGTCAGCTTCACCTCCTAAAATCGGAGCTATCCCGTTGGCTTAAACAGGGATATCCTATTCTCTTCCTTGCTGCGGATGAAGAAAGGGCGGAGCGGTTGGCGCGAGTTCTTAAGGATTACAAGATGGAGGTCGATCTCTATCGGGAGCTTCCCTTTCCCTTACCGGTTCGTCCGATGATTTACATTTCCTCCCTGCAGAGCGGTTTTGAATGGATTACCCTTAAAATCGCGGTGGTGACGGAAAAAGAGGTGTTCCACCAGCGGGCAGCCAAAAAGAGAAAAGGCGAGAAGATGGAAGATGCGGAACGAATCCGTTCCTATCTCGATCTAAAGGTGGGCGATTATGTGGTTCATGTGAATCACGGAATCGGTCGCTTCATGGGGGTAGAGACGCTTACCATCGACGGGATTCATAAGGATTATCTTCACATCAAGTATGCAGGAAACGATAAACTCTTTGTCCCTGTGGAACAACTTGACCTCATCCAAAAATATCTCGCTTCGGATGAGCATGAACCGAAGATTTACAGCCTCGGAGGAAACGAGTGGAAGAGGGTCAAAAACAAGGTAAAAAGCTCCGTCAAAGACATCGCCGAGGACCTTTTAAAACTCTATGCGAAAAGAGAAGCGGCAAAAGGATACGCCTTCAGCCCGGATACCCCGTACCAACGGGAATTTGAAGCCATGTTCCCTTATCAGGAGACGGAAGATCAACTTAAAGCGATTCAGGAAATTAAGCGGGATATGGAGAAGCCTAGACCGATGGACCGCCTCCTGTGCGGGGATGTGGGTTACGGCAAGACCGAAGTAGCCATACGGGCCGCATTTAAAGCCGTATTGGACGGGAAACAAGTGGCCGTGCTCGTACCAACGACCATATTGGCCCAGCAACACTATGAAACCTTTAAAGAGCGTTTCGCCGATTTTGCGGTAAAGATTGGCGTGTTAAGCCGCTTTCGCACCCGAAGTGAACAAAACGAGATCATAAAGGAGTTAAGAAACGGCACATTGGATATCGTGATCGGCACGCACCGCCTCTTATCGAAAGATGTGACCTTTAAAGATCTGGGACTCCTGATCGTAGATGAAGAGCAACGGTTTGGGGTGACCCATAAAGAGCGAATCAAGCAATTGAAAGAGAATGTAGATGTTCTAACCTTAACGGCCACCCCCATACCCCGAACCCTGCATATGTCGCTCATCGGGGTCAGGGACCTTAGTCTGATCGAAACGCCTCCTGAGAACCGTTTTCCTGTCCAGACCTATGTGCTGGAATATTCCCCTAGTGTTGTGAAAGAAGCCATCGAACGGGAGCTGGCCAGGGATGGGCAGGTCTTCTTCCTGTATAACTATGTGCAGGGAATTTATAAGATGGCGGAACAGATCTCAGCCCTTGTCCCGGATGCCCGGGTCGCTGTTGCCCACGGTCAAATGCCTGAACATGAGCTGGAGACGGTGATGCTCGACTTTTTAGATCGGAACTACGATGTCCTCGTTTCTACATCGATCATTGAGACGGGGGTCGATATTCCCAATGTAAATACCCTGATCATTTATGACGCGGACCACATGGGGCTTTCCCAACTCTACCAATTGCGGGGAAGGGTGGGCCGGTCAAACCGCATTGCTTATGCATATTTTACCTATCAAAAAGGGAAGGTACTCAATGAGGCGGCGGAGAAACGTTTAGAGGCCATCAAAGAATTTACCGAATTGGGTTCCGGATTTAAAATCGCCATGCGGGATCTGGCGATTCGAGGCGCAGGCAACCTCCTCGGAGCGGAACAACATGGGTTTATCAATTCGGTCGGTTTTGACCTGTATAATCAAATGTTGAAAGAAGCGATCTCCGAACTGAAGGGAGAGGTGGTGGAGGAACATTTCGAGCCGGAAATTGTATTACCCCTAGATGCTTATCTTCCCGAAGCATATATTGGCAACGTAAACCAGAAAATTGCCGTTTATAAACGCTTTAGCGGTGTACGAACCTTAAAAGAATGGGAAGATCTTCGGGACGAACTCATCGATCGATTTGGTGACCCGCCCGCCCCTGTAGAGCGGCTCCTCCTTCTCACGAAAGTTAAAACGTATGCCTATTCTTTCCGGATCAAAAGGATCTACTATGAAAATGGTCAGATTAAAGTAGAATTTAATCCCGAGGGATTCCTTCCTGATGTGAAACTCCTCTATCAAGTTACAACAGGTTTTAAAGAACGGATTGGATTCTCCTCTGGACAAGGAATAGGAATAACTGTTAAAGTAAAAGAATCAGCGATCGAAGAAGGGCTCCGCATCGTTGAGCAAATTTTAACAAAGCTTGCAGAAGCTGAAGACTTGAAAGGAGTAAGCTCCCATGCCTAAATTCATGAAGCAGCGCTTGATTCTGATTTTACTTTTGGCGGTTACAATAGGGATCCTGGCTGGATGCGGAGGGGGTCAAGCCAATAAAGACCAAAATAACCAAAATAAAGGAAGTTTCGATTTGGGAATGAAATCCGACGATATCGTGGCAACCTATAAAGGAGGAAGCGTTACAGCCGGGGAATTTGAACAATATCTTTCCTTTTTAGGCGTGATGAATCCACAGGATACGACACTGAAAGATCCTACCACCTGGCCTGACATCCTAGATGCCTACGTAGGCCAAAAAATCTTGGCTGCCCGGGCCACGGAGAAGGGGATAAAACCTAACCAGACGGAGATCGATCAATACCTTTCGCAACAGAAAGGGGCGATAACGCAGAACTTAAAGGGAGAAGATTACAACCAGTACCTAGCTAGGCAGGGGCTGAACGAAGGGAAAATGAAGGAATTCCTCACCCAATTTAACCTGATTGATCAGTACCTCCTCACCTCCAAAAGTGATGAAGAACTTAAAAAGATTTATGATCAGGACAAAGATTCCTACACCATCGCTTCTGTCCGCCATATTCTCATTACCACCGAAAAGAGGAAGGATGACGAGGCCAAAAAATTGGCCCAGGATTTGGCGGACCGGATTCGGAAGGGGGAAGATTTTGCCGCTCTGGCGAACCAGTACTCTGAGGATCCCGGAAATACCAATCAGGATGGGACCAAGAATGGGGGGTTATACGAGAATACCCCTGTGGCAAATTGGGTAGAACCTTTTAAGAAGGCCGCCTTGGAACTCCCCTTGAATCAGGTGAGCGATCCGGTCAAGACCGATTATGGCTACCATGTGATGCGGGTAGAAAAAAGAGAAGTACAACCCTTTGATCAGGTGAAGCAGGAGATTGCAGGTCAACAGGCCTATCTTGCGTACATGAACTTTATGTCCCAGGAACTGCCCAAACTAATCGAAAAGAAGAATTTACCTGCGAAAACGGAAAGCCAGAAAAAGTGACGGAGAATAGGAACGCCTCTTCCGCAAATACTATGACCAAGAATTCCTCTCACTCCCGTTTTGCGGTGTAAACCGATAAACCAGGTGCAACAAGAGTGAAACTTCGAAGAAAGAGAGGTATAGGAATGAAAGCAACAGGAATCGTGAGGCGTATTGATGATTTGGGGCGAGTTGTTATTCCTAAAGAGATCCGTAGAACACTTCGCATCCGAGAGGGTGATCCTCTAGAAATTTTCGTGGATCGGGACGGTGAAGTAATCCTGAAAAAATACTCTCCCATTGGAGAGTTGGGTGATTTTGCCAAGGAATATGCCGATTCCCTTTATGAGAGCCTAAATCACATCACGCTGATCTCGGACAGGGATCATATGATTGCGGTTGCAGGTGGATCTAAAAAAGATTATTTGGAGAAGGGCATCGGCCCCTTAATAGAGAGCGCCATGGAAGAGAGGAAGACGATAAAAGAGGTTAACGGCGGAGAATTTGAGTTGGTTCGGGATATGAAGGAGAAGTATAGTTCCTTTGTGATCGCTCCCATCATCGCAGGAGGAGACCCCATTGGATCGGTTATCCTGATTAGCAAAAATGATATGGCAAAGATGGGCGAATTGGAAGTGAAAATGGCGGAAACCGCAGCGGGCTTTTTAGGAAAGCAGATGGAACAGTAATAAAAAGCAGGTTGTTATACCTGCTTTTTTTTCGCTTGTTGGGAGGGTATAATAAAAAGTTGGAGCTTAAAGCGTTCAGGGGAGGAAGAGGCGCGTGAGCCAACGGTCAAAGAGTTTTATTCAGGGGGCATTTATTTTAGGTTCGGCCGCCCTCATTTCCAAGTTATTGGGAGCGATTTACCGGATCCCATATCAGAACATTACCGGGGATATAGGTCTTTATGTGTATAACCAGGTATACCCCCTCTATACGATCTTGCTCTTCCTTTCCACGTCAGGTTTCCCCAAAGCGATCTCAAAGATGATTGCCGAAAAGACGGTGTTGGGGGATGAGGAGGGAGCCTTTCGAATTTTCCGCATCGCCTCGACGGTTCTATTTATGACCGGATTTTTTTTCTTTTTCATCCTTTATGCAGGTGCCCCTTATCTCGCTAAATGGTCCGGAGATGAGAACCTAACATTACCGTTCCGAAGCATTTCCTATGCTCTACTCATTGTTCCTTTTTTGGCCTCGATCCGCGGGTTTTTCCAGGGAAATCAGAATATGCTCCCAACCGCCATCTCGCAGATTGCCGAACAGGTGGTTCGGGTACTTACAATCCTCATCCTCTCCTACTGGTTTATCGCTCATGGGTATTCCGCTTATTATGCCGGTGCAGGGGCGGTATTCGGCGCGTTTACGGGGGCTCTCGCCTCGGCCGCCGTTTTATTTACTTATTTATATCGTTTTCGCAGACAAAAGGGGAATCCTCCTGCCCGTTTAATCATGAGGAAAAAAGAGCCTGCGTTTCAGGTCATGAAGGAAATCATGAAATATTCCATTCCCATCTCCCTCGCCTCCCTTTTGGTCCCTCTCTTACAACTGGTTGACTCCTTCACCGTAAAAAACCTCTTAGACTTAAGGGGTTTTCCAGAACTTACCTCCATGAATCTAAAAGGAGTGTACGACCGGGGGATGCCTCTCGTCCAATTTGCAGCATTCTTGGCAGCTCCCCTCACCATTGCTCTTCTTCCGGCCATCTCCGAAGCGGCTGCGAAGGGGCGGAGAAGACAGATCGCTAGACAAACAGATTTGGCTTTAAGGGTCACGCTTCTTTTTTCATTGCCTGCCTCGATCGGTTTAATGGTGATTGCAGAGCCTGTAAATATTTTCATCTACATGGATAACAAAGGGAGCGACGCCCTGGCCATTCTCGCCTTTACCACTCTTTTTTCTACACTCAACATGACAACGGCAGGCATCTTACAGGGAATAGGGCTTATGATGCTCCCCGCCCGAAACCTCTTCGTCGGCATCGTGGTAAAACTATTTCTCAATTTAACCCTGATTCCTCTTTGGGATATTCGGGGAGCCGCCTTCTCTACCGTTATTGCGTATGGGATAGCAACATTCCTTAATCTGCGGCAGATTCTTAAGTTTACAGATTTTAGACCGAATTATAAACTTTATATTACCCGTCCCCTTCTCTCCGTGCTTATGATGGCATTATCCGCTTGGACCGCGGGAGTTCTCTCCGGGAGAATCCTTCTTCTTTTCCATCTGCCGGAACGTTTATATAATGGAGGGATTGTTCTTTTCTCCATCCTCAGCGCTCTTTTTGTATATTCCTACATGCTTTTAAAGATCGGTGCGATCAGAGCGAGCGAACTGGAAATGGTTCCAAAATTAAACCGGTTCGTACCTCTCTTTAAGAAATGGAATCTATTCAGAGAGTAAGGGCTAGGAAACAAGCCGTAGAGCAAAAAAGGTTTTGATGCACGATGTGTGGATAAATGAAGAAGAAGGGGTGGAAAAGGTGAAACCGGTCATTTATATTTTAGGTCTAGGTCCAGGCGGCGCTGAGGAGTTGACGCAGGATCAAGCGGATCTTCTGCGTAGGCTGGGGAAGATGTATCTGCGTACGATGGATATGCTTGATACCCGTTGGCTTACCGAGTGGGGGATTACCCTTCATTCCTTCGATGCCCTCTATGAGCGAGAGAAGACCTATGAAGGAGTTTACCTGGAATTAGTAAAGGCCCTTATCCAAGTGGCAAAGGAGGAGGGTGAGGTGGTGTATGGAATCCCCGGACACCCGCGGGTTGCGGAACGAAGTGTTTCTTTATTGGAGGAGTTAGGGGAGAAGGAGGGAATTGAGATCAAAATTTTGGGAGGACGAAGTTTTTTTGATGATCTGTTTCATTCCTTGCGGTTTGATCCTGTAGAAGGTTTTCTCCTCTTAGACGCATATACCTTGACCCGGGAACGGTTAAATTCCCGAATGCATACGGTGATCCTTCAATTGGCAGATGCCATGACCGCCTCCGACGTAAAGCTTACGTTGATGGAGAGATATCCCGATGATTATGAGGTCACCTTAGCCTCCAGGCTAGGATCCGATCGGGAGAAGAAGCTCATTCTTCCTCTTTACCGGCTTGACCAGGAGAGGGATTGGGAATGGGATAATTATACCCTTCTCTATCTCCCTCCCTTAGGGGAAGAGGAATGGTATATGAACCAATTTGAGACCGTCCGGCAAATTGTCGCTACGCTGAGAAGCCCAGGGGGATGCCCATGGGATCGGGAACAGACCCATAGGAGCCTCCGCCCGTATCTGATTGAGGAAGCTTATGAGGTGATCGAAGCCATCGATACGGAGGATCTGGATGCCTTGCAGGAAGAACTGGGAGATCTCCTTCTTCAAATTTTGCTACATAGCCGGATCGCCGAGGAAGAGGGCTTCTTTCATGTGGAGGATGTGATTAAGGGATTAAGCGAGAAGCTGATCCGTCGCCATCCCCATGTTTTTGGAGAGAAGAAAGCGAAAAATGTGAATGAGGCATGGGCAAATTGGAAAGAAATGAAGGAAGAGGAGAAAAAGGCGAAAGGAGAAGGAGGAAAGGAGGTTTCCATCCTAGACGAGGTAAAAGTAGGACTTCCGCCCCTCATCGCTGCCGTAAAGTTGCAAAAGAGGGCAAGCAAGGCGGGATTTGATTGGGAGAAAGAAGAGGATGTTGCGCGAAAGGTGGAAGAGGAATGGAGGGAGTTTCAGGAAGCTCTATCCGTTGAAGAGAAGGAGGAAGAATTGGGCGATCTGCTCTTTGCTATCGTTAATTTGGCTCGTTTTGAACGCCTCGATCCGGAAAAGGCGCTTTCTAACGCCAATCGTAAATTCCGCCGCCGTTTCCGTTACATTGAGGAGAGGTTAAGGGAGAGAGGCATCCCCCTAAACGAAGCTACCCTTGAAGAAATGGATAAACTGTGGCAAGAGGAAAAAATTCATCCCGCATCGTCCGAAAAAAAGCAGGAATGATGAAACGATTGTAGAATAAGTACGAAGAAGAGTAGAGTTACTAGAATGGAGGTTTTTCCATGAATAAGCAGGAATTCGTTACCGCTTTGGCGGAAAAGACGGGATTTAAGAAGAAGGACGTAGAGACGGTATTAAACGCTCTTCTCGACGAAGTAACAGAGGCCTTAAAGAAAGGGGAGAAAGTTCAGTTCGTCGGATTCGGCACGTTTGAAACGCGGAGAAGGGCAGGACGAACCGGCCGCAACCCTCAAACCGGAGAAAGCATTACCATCGCAGAAGCGACGGTTCCCGTTTTCAAGCCAGGAAATAAATTGAAAGAAGCGGTGAAATAAGCGGAAGGGATTAAGAAATATCAAGGATGGCCAGCGTGGAAAAAAGAAACCTGCGTTCACAAAGGACGCGGGTTTTTTTTCTCATCCCCTCTTTTTTTCACAAATGATTCACATATTCTTGCGTAATTTGTTCACATCTTTGTGGTACATTCGATACATCATGAAAGGAAAATAAGGAGTGATGTATGTGAAAGCGTTTTTATCATCTATGGTTTTAACGTTTTTTATGATGTTCGCAGTAGCGTGCGGACAAACTGGGGAGATTTCTTCTTCTTTAAATGGGATTACGGTGGAACTGCAGAAGGAAAAAGAGCCGATTCCTACCGGAGAGATGAAGGTCTATACGGTGAAGCTGACTGAAAACGGCTCCCCTGTCGACGTGGATAAGGTTTATTTTTACATGAACATGAAAGGAATGCATCATCCTGCCGAAGGGACCATGAAAAGAGTGGATCAAGGGGTGTATCAGTTGGCGTTGCCCCTCGCCATGCCTGGGGAATGGTATGGGGAGGTTACCCTTTATAAAGGGAATGAAGAGAGAAAGGTAGAAGGATTTACGATTCAGGGAGAAGGGAAAAAATTTATGCAATATATGAAGGGATATAATGCGGATACCCAGGGGAAATAGGAGGGTAAACGAGGGGGGATATGTTTGATTGATCTCATCATTCGTTCTATGTTGAGGCGGAGAAAACATCTATTTCTTACCACCGGGATTGTGGCAGGCATCTTCGCCTCCCTTTTCATCCTTTCCCTTCTCTTCTTAGGATTTCAGAATGGTGTAAACGTAAGCAATGAGAGACTTGGAGCAGATGTGGTGATTCTTCCCAAGGAGGTTCCTGTAGAGGGAAACATGGTGCTCCTCTCCGGTGAACCAGTCAATGTTTATTTTGATGAGAAGAAGACGGAAGAAGCTCTAAAAAAAATCCCGGGGGTTGGGGCGTGGACGCCACAGTTCTTCACCCAAACCTTAAATGCCGATTGTTGTTCCGTAGGCGGAGAAAATCGTCTGGTGGGGATCGATTGGAAGAGCGATTTTTTGGTGAAGCCGTGGCTAACAACGGGGAAGATTGACCATTTTGAGGGGAATATGGCTATTTTCGGAGGAAAAGTTCCTTTTTATGAGGATCGCGTACAGATCTTGGGAGAAAATTTCCGCATTGTTGGCGTTCTTGCCCCTACGGGGACGGCGATGGATTATACCATCTACATTCCCCTTGCTGAGGCTCGCCGTCTCACGGCCCATTCCGACACGGTTGTTCAATATTGGGAACAGGATGATCCATTTACCTCCTTGTCGGCCCTCTTTATCAAAGCGGAGGAAGGATATAATCCGGATTTATTGGCTTACACCCTGAACCGCATACCGGATGTGCAAGTGGTTCAGTCCAGTGAAGTTTTAAATGCAACACGAAACAGTTTCTCGTTCATGGAAAAATTGCTTTGGTTTTTTTATCTTGCATTGCTCTTTTTAGGGGCCATCGGTTTGATCGGCCGTTACAGCGGGTATGTGATGGAGCGGAAGAAGGAATTTGGTTTGATGATGGCCTTAGGGATGTCGGGGAGGAAACTTCGGGATTGGATCATAAAGGAGACCCTTCTCTATGGGATGATAGGTGCTATCCTGGGCCTTATACTCACTTTTGTTTTCTATCCGGTCATGGTGGGGTGGATTGAAAAGAATCCGCTGCAGCCTTATGTGCCTCCAAGTCTTATGGAATGGGTGGGATTAGGATTCTTCACGTTTCTCGTGACTCAAGGATTGCTCATCCTGTCTGCCCTCCTGCCCGGCAGAGGCATCTCCCTCCTATGGGCAGGCAAGGCAATGGCAGAGGGGGAATTGGAATGACCGAGCCTATGGTAAGCATAGAGAACCTCTCCCTTTCTTACCGGGAGAGGAGAAAAAAACATCAGGTTTTAAATGGGATCACTCTTACGGTGCAAAAAGGAGAATGGGTGATGATTACCGGGGAATCGGGTGCCGGGAAATCAACCCTCCTTCATGTCATCGCCGGGCTGCTCCCCCCCTCCGCAGGGAAGATCAGGATCGACGGACGGGAATATACCACGGAGAACGAGAGGGCGCAATTTCGGAATAAACAGATTGGGGTGATGTTTCAGGGCTCTCCGCTTCTTCCCACGTTTTTGGTTTGGGAGAACGTAGCTTTGCCTAGCCGAATCTCGGCAGGAAACAGATCCCGTTTTACTCCTGAGGAAAGAATGAGGGCGATCGAGCTGCTGGATCAACTCGGGATGAGAGAGCATAGCGAACGTTATCCCCACCAACTAAGCCTGGGGCAGAAAAGGAGAGTGGCCATCGCCAGGGCGCTTATGAATCGCCCGACCCTTCTTCTGGCCGACGAGCCCACGAATGACCTGGATCCGATACGGGTGGAAAGCCTTCTATCCTATTTCCAAAAAATCCATCAACAGGGAATGACCATCATCATGGTGACCCACCAGGAACGGCCTCTTCAATATGGAGATCGAAGGATTCGGTTAGAGAACGGAACCCTAAAGGAGGAGTAAGGGCAGGTCCGGAAAGAGATGGAGCAGAGTTTAGCCTGCAAAGAGAAATTTTCGTCGGATCGAAGGTGGAACTTAGTGAGGGATCAAAGCAATTATGGTCAAGCAGGAGAATGGGGGGGAGAGAAGAATAAAAGGAGTGGAAAAAGCGGGTGGATCGGAGGGGTGCTTTTTATCCTGCTCATTTTCATGGCGGGATGTACTCAGATATCAGGGACATTACTCCCCAGGGAGAAGGAGGTTCTTCTCGTAGGCGATGTGGTGAGGCAGGAAGTTCGCTTCTACGATTTGGATTCCTTTAAGTCCATGGGCAGTCTCCATGTAAAAAATTACCGCTTCTCCGGTTTTGAGCTCCTTGATCCGAATCGCCTATTCTTCTACGGTACCAATGAAAAAAAGATCCTGCTCTACGATCTCGTTAAAGGTTCTGTCACAGAGGAGATCTTGGTAGATGAAGGCGTTAAAGATATAATGAAGGTAGACAGGAACTTTTTCCGCCTTTTATTAAGTGACGGGAAAAAAGTAGCCAACCTCAGCTTCCCGGAAGGGAGAGTGGAAGTGATAAAAACTCTTCCTTTTACCGCTCGGAAATTCATACCCTCGGAAGATCATAGGGTGCTTTATTTCCTCCATGAGGGAAAAGATCTTCTCAGCAAGGTGAATATGGAAAGCGGGAAGGTGCTCTTTACTCAGGAAGTGGTGGCGAACGCCGCCGCAGGGTGGGAGAACCCCTCTACTCATGAATTGTGGATCGGAGGGCATGGGACGGTTCAGGAGATGGTAACCTCAATTGCCCGCTATGATGCGGAAACAGGCCGCTTTCTCGGGACGTTAACCGGAGGAATCATGCCCATCCGATTTTATGCGGATAAAGAGCACGAGAGGGTTTATGTGATTAGCCATGGTTCCAACCTGGTTCAGTCCTATCGTTTTTCCGGCGAGAAACTGAACGAAGCGGATACAGGATTAAACCCGTACGGGATTGATGCTGACAAAGAGAGGCTTTATATTGCCAATTATGACAGCAATACCGTTGATATCTTCTCAAAGGATACATTAAAAGAAGAAGGAGAATTTTATGTCGGGGATGACCCGCTTCTTATTCGGTATAGAGGAAAGGGTGGGACAGATGAATGAGCAAAAAAGCATCTTGGTCGCCGATGATGAGCAGGAGATGCGCGAATTGATCAGGGCCTATCTGGAACGGGAGAATTACCTGGTCGATGAGGCGAATGACGGTTATGAGGTGCTGGATAAGGTTCAGAAGAACTCCTATGACCTCCTTCTTCTCGACATCATGATGCCGGAATTGGACGGATTGTCCACCTGTGTCCAGATTCGCCGCTTCTCCAACGTACCGATCATCTTTTTAAGCGCATTGGGTGAAGAACTCGATCGGGTCCAGGGGCTTCGCATCGGCGGCGATGACTATATTGTGAAACCCTTCTCTCCCCGAGAATTAATGGCACGCATCGAAGCGATCCTTCGCCGCAGTCAACCGCCCGTTTCCCACCCCCAACAGGAGGAAATGATGTTTGGGAAACTGCGCATTGATGTGAAAGGAAGAAGCGTCTATGTGGATGAACATGAGGTGACGTTAACCCCAAAGGAATTTGAACTTCTTCATTATCTTGCCCAGCATGAAGGACAAGTCTTTTCCAGGGAACAACTCCTTAACCAAGTATGGGGTTTTGATTACTCAGGACAGGAGAGAACGGTCGATACCCATGTGAAGACGATACGGATCAAGCTGGGTGAGGAAGGAGAACGGATCAAAACCGTTTGGGGAGTGGGATACAAGTTTGAGGGAGAACCATGAAATTTAAAGATTGGTCGATCCAAACCAAGCTGACCCTTACCTACATTTCCATCGCCTTGATTACCCTTTTGTTTGCCCTCTGGTTTGGAAGAATGGTTTATGAGAGCATATATGTAGGCCAATTGAAAAAAACCCTCATGGATGAGGGGAATTCTCTCCTTCAAGAATATGACCCGGCCAAGCCGGAGGATTTCCCTAAGTTGGTCGACCTGGCAAGTCGTCTCTCTAAAACCATGATCCTTTATACGAATAATCCGAGGGAGTTGGGAGCTTGTATTCCCTTTGAAGGGGAAAATGAGGAATCGATCATCAATCTGACTCAGCGCAAAGCATTGCTGAGGGGGGAGACCGTCGTCTCCATGGGGTATAATCGCGGGGTAAACCGGAGCATATTGGCCGTTGCGATCCCACATCTCGATGAAAAACGGAAACTGCTTGGGATTCTTTTTTTATATATTCCCCTTGCCACCATTAGCGAAACTTTTGCAGAGATGAAATGGTTCTGGTTTCTCTATGGGGTCGCATTCTACCTCCTTGCCATTCTTCTTTCTTGGTGGATTAGCCGCCGCATCTCTTCACCCATTCGCTCCATGGATGAAGTCGCCCAGGCCATGGCGGAAGGGAACTATGGGAAGAGAGTAGAAGTGACAAGCCATGATGAGATCGGTCACTTGGGGGAAGTATTAAATCGGCTCTCCACCAATCTTGAAGAGGTGGAAAATAAAAGGAGGGAATTTACTGCCAATCTATCCCATGAATTGCGCACCCCGCTGAGTTATATCTCCGGTTATAGTGAAGCCCTTTTAGAGGGAAAAACCCCTCCCGAGAAGGAAAGGGAATACCTGGAGATTGTCCATCGTGAAAGTCTACGGTTGAAGCGATTGGTGAACGACATGCTAGACTTAGCCCAATTAGAAGGGGAGAATTACCCGCTGAAAAAAGACCTCTTTCCCTTTGCTCAACTGGTAGAGGAGGCGGTACAACCCTTTCGGGCCGCCGTGGAGAAGAAAAGGCAGACGTTATCTTTAAACCTGGATCCTTCCGTCATTTTAGAGGGGGATCGGGATCGTTTAAACCAGGTAATACAGAACCTGGTGGATAACGCCGTGAAATATACACCGGAGGGGGGAGAAATCGCGATTTCCTTAAGGGAGGAGGGAGAGTGGGTTATACTGGAAATCTCCGATTCGGGCATCGGGATCCCGCCGGAGTCTCTCCCTCGCATCGGAGAGCGTTTCTACCGTGTTGATCGTTCGCGTTCCAGGCGACAGGGGGGGACCGGTATCGGAGTGGCGATTGTGAAGCGAATCTTGAATAATCATGGGGGAATGCTTCAATACGAAAGCCGCCTGGGGGAAGGGACGAAAGCGACCGTGAAACTGCCCCGTTGGCGAGAAAAAGGGGAATAAGACGGAAAGGGAGATGGAGGATGAGGGTGGATCAATTTTTAAAAGCATCCAGATTGGTTAAGCGCCGGACTGTGGCGAAGGAACTGGCGGATCAGGGAAGAGTTCTGATCAACGGCCGTACGGCAAAAGCCGGGACTACGGTATCGGTTGGAGATAAACTGACGCTGCTTTTCGGACAGAAAGAAGTAACGGTAGAAGTCCTTGATCTAAAGGAGAATCCGAAAAAAGAGGAGGCCGATTCCTTATATCGTATGATCGAGGAGAAAAAAAGAGAGAGTGATGAAGGGTAAGATTTGTCCAATGGAAAAATCTTTTTTGTTCTAGGCAGGAGGAACATCCCATAGGATAAACTAGGAACTGATTGGGGAGGAAGGAAAAATGGCCGAGAAGACGGTCCGGCACGAAATAAACCTTTTTAACCGAAAATCCTTAAGTTTATCCGGCGTGAAGAAAGTGGAGAGCTTTGACAGCGAGGAGTTTTTGTTGGAAACCGAGATGGGGTATCTCCTGGTGAAGGGAGAGAATCTCCATTTGCGCAATCTCAGTGTAGAAGCAGGGGAAGTAGCCATTGAGGGGAAGATCAAAGAGTTGGGATACCTGGACCAGTATGAACCCGGGGTTAAAGTAAAAGGCTTTTTCGGGAAGTTATTTAAATGAGCCTGGCGGAACAGATCGCAACACTTTTAGCCGTGACAGGCACAGGGATGGGGATGGCCCTCACCTATGATTGGTACGGCTGGTTTCGGAGGCGCCTTCATCTGCGTGGAGCAATACTTGCTTTCCTTGATCTCCTCTATTGGTTTCTCTTTGCCCTTCTTTTCCTGTTCATTTTAATTCGGGTGAACGGCGGACAATTCCGTATTCTTCTCTTCTTTCTCCTCGGTTTTGGAGGCATCATCTATTTTCGTTTTTTTTCGGCGCCTTTTCTTCAAGGGTGGGATAAGGCAGCGATTCTTCTTCTCCGAATCAGCAGATGGATGGAGGAGCTTCTCTTTGCCGTTTGGAGAGGGGTGTACCTCCTGATACTTCGGCCGCTTCAAGTTCTTATAAGAGCCCTGGTGAGTTTTACTCTTTTTATCCTTATGGGTTTTGGTCAAATTTTTGGCGCCTTTTTGCGCAAAACTGGGAAAAGCCTCTATGCACTTTCCCTCATCCCTGTTAAAATGATCTTAAAGATGTTTGGCAAGTCAGGGGAGTGATGGGGATGTGGAGGAAGGAGCAAGGAGTTAAGCGAAGGATGCGGCTTGCTCTTTTTGTCGTCGGGTTACTCCTGATTTGGGCTCTTTATATCGGCTGGCAGCAGGAAAGACTCATCAAATCCCAGGAGGAAGTTAAAAGTAGCATCACAAAAGAACTGGAGCAGAAAAAGGCGGAAAAAAAGGATCTGGAGTACCAGGTGGAACGTTTGAAGGATCCGGACTACATCGCCAATCTTGCTCGCAGCAAATATTATATGTCCAAAGAAGGGGAAGTGATTTTTGAAATTATTCCATCGGATGGCAATTGACAAAGAAATCCTTTCCTGACTATAATCTATAGTGGAAGTCTATATATTTAAGGAGGATTTTGATTTGGATGTCCATTGAAGTTGGCAGCAAATTGTCTGGAAAGGTTACAGGAATTACCCATTTTGGGGCTTTTGTTGAGCTGCCAGGAGGGGTCACAGGACTTGTCCACATTTCCGAGGTGGACGATCAGTATGTGAAAGATATTCACGAATTCCTCAAGATTAATGATGTGGTAACCGTGAAAGTGTTAAATGTTGAACCCAACGGAAAGATCGGATTATCGATTCGCCAAGCGAAGCCCAAATCGGCTCCTGATCCTGTGACTCGACGGGCAATGGACCGAAATTTTGAGGATAAGTTGAGTCGTTTCTTAAAAGATAGCGAAGAAAGACTCACCACACTCCGCCGTTCCACGGAATCAAAGCGGGGTGGACGTGGTTCCCGTAGAAGTTATTAGATCCTTTTATGAATAGATGGAATCTACACTCCCTTTACAAAGGGAGTGTATTTCGTTATCCTTAAGAACAAGGAATTGAGATGGGAGCGTGTCAGATGAGTGGAAAGCGGATCTTTTCGGGGGTGCAGCCCTCGGGAAATCTAACGATTGGGAATTATCTAGGAGCTATACAACAATTTGTTCGCCTTCAGGAGGATGGGGAAGAGGCGTTTTATTGTGTCGTGGACCTGCATGCCGTGACGGTTCCTCAAAACCCCGAGGAGTTGAGGGAGAAGACGGTGGAGGTAGCGGCGCTCTATATGGCCTGTGGACTTAATCCGAAGAAATCCACCTTATTCGTCCAATCCCATGTGCCCGCCCATGCGGAGCTGGGCTGGTTACTCCAATGTGTGGCGAGAATTGGTGAACTAAATCGGATGACCCAATATAAGGAAAAAGGGGGAGGGAAGGATACGGTAAACGTCGGATTATATACCTATCCCGTGCTGATGGCAGCCGACATCCTTCTCTACCAAGCGACGCATGTACCGGTAGGAGAGGATCAGAAACAACATCTAGAGCTTACCCGTGATATTGCCGAGCGGTTTAACAAGCAATTTGGAGAGTTGTTTACCTTGCCGGAACCCATGATCGGTGAAGTGGGGGCACGAATCATGGCCCTTGATGAACCGCAAAAAAAGATGTCCAAATCGGCAAAAAATGAGATGAGTCGAATCATTCTCCTCGATTCTCCAGAGATGATCCTTAAGAAGATAAAAAGGGCAGTCACCGATACGGAGAATGAAATCCGTTATGATCCCGTAAGAAAGCCGGGCATCTCAAATCTCTTAAGTATCTATAGCCTTTTCTCCGGAGAATCTATAGACGCCCTCGAGAGAAAGTATGCAGGAGTTCAATATGGCCCCTTTAAAAACGATCTGGCGGAGGTGATCACCGACTCCCTTTCCGAGATCCAGAGGAGGTACAGGGAATTAAGCCGGGAAGAGGTGATCGCTTCTCTCCAGGAGGGAGCGGAAAAAGCATCCGAAGTAGCTGAACAAACGCTCCGAAAGGCAAGGGAATTGTTCGGATTCCTGCCCAAAACGAATCAGCTATTATCAGAAAAGCTTTGAAGGAAAGTTCATGCACATGAGGAAGGAGCAAATCCCCCTGAGAAGTGGGGGATTTTTCTTTTGATCCCATCCCCTCAGGTATTTTTGTAAGGAATGTTGAAGAATGGCATCTTACTTTTGTCCAGGGAAGGAACTGTCGGAAAAAAATTTATGACGCATCCTCTTTTTGACAGACTTTTATTCATAAGATTCATATAATGGAGACTAACCTCTATCCCAAGGTGGTGTCTCCATGTATAGGAAAGTCCTTCTTTGGTTTCATCCAATAAAAGAGCTCGCTATTCGCTTGCTTTTACATCCCTTTTTTATTCTCTTTTTCCTTGGTTTTCTTTTAGGACGAGCCGTCATCCTTTCTGAGATTGCGCCGTTTCCGCTGGCTTACTATGCCATTGTTTACCATATGCAGAGGGAGAGGGCTAACTTCGCTTTTTTAGGCGTGGTGGCAGGCTCTCTCTTTTCCATCTCCCCCCATTTGTTGGAGACGATCATTCCCATCCTTCTTTTCTTAGGACTTCAGCAAATACTCCGGCGCTTAAACAAGGAGGATATTACCTATGCCCCTTTCTTCGTTCTTTTCTCCTCCTTGATTGGGGGAGGTATGATTCGTTTACCCCATCAACCCTTGGATGGGCATGTCTGGTTGCTCCTTGGTGTAGAAGCTTTGTTGGCGATGGTTCTTACCTTTATTTTTCATCAGGCATTTCCCATTCTCTTGCATCGCCAACTCTCAACACCTATGAAACAGGAAGAGCTGATCTCCCTCCTGATTCTTTTTGCCTCGATCATGACGGGGACGGTGGGTTGGTTCATCGAAGAGTATTCTCTGGAACATATCTTTTCCCGCTACCTGATCCTCCTTCTCTCTCTGGCCGGAGGGGGAACCATAGGAGCCACCGTAGGGGTCTTAACCGGGCTCATCTTAAGCTTGGCTCATGTACAAGCCCTGGCACAGATGAGCCTTCTCGGTTTTTCCGGGTTGTTGGCCGGTCTGTTCCGGGAAGGGAAGAAGGCAGGCGTAAGCCTTGGCCTTCTCCTCGGTACTTCCATTCTTATCGTTTATACCGGTGAACGGGAAGCCATGTGGAGTTCATCGGTGGAGACCATCGTCTCGATTCTTCTCTTTCTCATCACGCCGAAAGCCCTCATTGAGGAGATGGCGAAATGGCTGCCGGGAACGAAGGAATATGTGAAAGAACAGCAGGAGCGGTTAGGTCGCTTCCGGGAACTTACTTCGGAACGGGTGATGCAATTCGCCGATCTTTTCCGCCAGCTTTCCAAAAGCTTTGCCCAAACTTCTGCAGTGGCTCCTGAGAATCTGGAGGAGGTAAAGATCGATTACTTCTTAAGTGCGGTGACGGACCAAACGTGTCAACGGTGTTGGAAAAAAGAGCAATGTTGGACAAGGCAATTTGACTTTACCTATGAACATTTAAAAGGAATGGTATCGCTTGTAAAGGAAGACCAACTGATCCACAAGGTAAAGCTTCCGATGAAATGGCGAAATACCTGTGTGCGGATCGATCAGATGATCCAGGTGATGGAAGGGGAGTATGAAAAGAGATTGCGGGAAGAAAGGTTAAATCGCCGGATTAAGGAGGCACGTCTTCTCGTAGCCGACCAGTTGCAAGGGGTCGCATCGGTCATGCGGGATTTCGCATTCGAGGTAAAGAGGGAGGGGAAGGATCATTCCTTCCAGGAGAAGCGGATCGTTCAAGCCTTGGAGAGCTTGGGGCTTAAAATTCAGAAGGTGGATGTGATCAGCTTAGAGAAGGGAAATGTGGAGATTGAGATTCTTCATCCCACCTGTGGAGGAAGAAGGGAGTGTGAGAAACTGATCGCCCCTCTTCTTACCGATGTATTAAAAGAACATATCGTGGTAAAGGAAGGAGGGTGTTCCGTATGGGAGGGAGGTTGTCTCATGCGCCTTGTTTCAGGGAAAAAATATAGGGTGGAGGTGGGGATGGCGCAGGCAGCCAAAGACGGGGGCATTCTCTCTGGGGATAGCTACATTTCCCTTGACTTGGGTAATGGAAACTATGCCATCGCTTTAAGTGACGGAATGGGAAACGGCCAGCGTGCATTTACCGAGTCGAGTGCTACGGTCGATCTGTTGAAGCGCATTCTCCAATCCGGATTAGATGAGGGTCTGGCGGTTAAGACGGTTAATTCCATTCTTAGCCTTCGTTCCACCGACGAAGTTTTCGCGACGGTCGATTTGGCCTTAATTGATCTCCGTGATGCCTCCGCAAAATTTTTAAAGATTGGGTCGGCCCCTAGTTTTATAAAAAGGGGGGAGAAGGTAAAGCTTATCTCTGCCAACAATCTCCCGGTCGGAATTCTGGAGGAGATTGAGGTGGATGTGGTGAGAGACACGCTTATGCCAGGGGATTTATTAATCATGATCACCGATGGAATTTATGAGGCAAACAGGAACGTGGAAAATAGAGATCAATGGTTCAAAAGAATGATTAGAGATATGGAGACGGAAAACCCTCAGGAGGTCGCCGATCTTCTGTTGGAAAATATGATTCGGGTGATGAACTATGAAATCTCCGATGATATGACGGTGGTGGTCGCCCGTGTCGACCATTTCCGGCCAAAATGGTCTACCATACCCATTCCGGATCTTCTCAAGATGGAAAGGGGTTCTTTTGTGCAATAAAAGTGGAGATTTTCCATTCGTTTGTCTATAATAAAGAAGATATGGCCAGCTAGACCCAAGGGAGTCCTTGGGTTTTCCCTTTGTGATCTTTTAAGGAAATGGAGGGCATCACGTTGGAGAAGACCCTCGGGGAGACGGTGAGAAAACATCATATGATAAAACGGGGGGATAGGGTCCTCGTCGGCATCTCCGGAGGCCCCGATTCGGTAGCGTTGGCCCATTGGCTTTATCGTCATCGTGAGGAATATGGGATCGAAGTAGCTTTAGCCCATTACCATCACGGACTTCGGGGGAAAGAGGCAGACGAGGATGAAGCCTTTGTGCGTCATTTGGCGAAGGAATGGAACCTGCCGTATTATGTAGGGAAGGCTCCTCTGAAAGAGATCCATGAGGAGGAACTGGGGAACCTTCAGGATTTGGCTAGGGAATACCGCTATCGTTTCTTTCGGGAAACAGGAGAAAAGATCGGAGCGAATAAGATTGCGATTGCTCACCATTTGGACGACCAAGTGGAAACGATGTTGATGCGCTTCGTGCGGGGGACAGGTCCCGGGGGATTGGTGGGGATTCCGTATACCCGCCCCCTTACCCCGACGATCACGGTGATTCGCCCTTTTTTGGAGATTACCAGAAAACAGATCGAGGATTACCTGAAACGGAACCTGCTCTGCTTTCGTATAGATAGTAGCAATAAAAAGACCGATTATTTGAGGAATCGCTTGCGGATTGAAACGATCCCCCAACTTCAAGCCATCAATCCTAATCTTTCCTCCGTTCTCCTTCATCTGTCGGAAATGCTCAGGGAAGACGAAGATTATCTGGCAAGTGAAGCGGAGGATGTATTCTCTTCCCTCACCACCTACAAAGAGCCTGAAGAAATTAGGATCTCCCTCGCAAAATGGAGGGAAACCCCCTTTCCTTTACAAAGACGGGCAATTAAACTAATATGTAATTACTTGGTTCATGTAGAAGAAGAGGTTCCTTATTTTCATGTTGAGGCGATCCGGAAAATCTTCGCAGAAGATCATCCGAAGGAATGGAATCTCCCTTGGGGGATTACCGTGATTGCTCGATATGGAGAGGGGATCTTCCGCATGAAAAGGGAATCAAGAGGGAGGGGATTTCATTATCCGGTTCAAATTCCCGGTTCCATATGGATTGCAGAAATGAACAAGAGACTTATCTGTTCCGTCCTTCATGAGATTCCCCGGATCGATGGCGAACATGCTCTCTTTGATTATGAAGAGGTTATGAAATTAGGCCCTCTCTCTCTCCGCTCAAGAAGAGCAGGAGATTATCTCTACCTGAAGGGATTAGCCGGACATAGAAAAGTAAAAGATATATTTATTGATGAGAAGATACCTAAAGAAAAGAGGGATCAAATTCCTCTCCTTTGTGCAGGAAAAGAGGTGCTTTGGATCCCTGGACTCAGGAAATCGGGTAAAGCGGAGGTCCTGCCTGGGACTCGCCTGATTCTTTCCTGCAAACTTGAAGAGAAGTGATTTAGCGTTATGAGGAGGAAGAATGGTTATATGAGCGGAATTTTTGAGGACATCAAGGAAATCCTAATCCCGGAGGAGGCGATTGACAAGCGAATACGGGAACTGGGTGAAATCTTGAGCGAAGAATATCGGGATAAAAACCCCCTGGTTATTGCCATTTTGAAGGGGGCGGCCCCCTTTATGTCTGATCTGACGAAGAGGATGGATGTTTATCTGGAAATGGATTACATGGTGGTATCGAGTTACGGACTTTCCACCCGCTCTTCGGGTGTGGTAAAGATTATTAAGGATTTAGATTATGATATATCGGGAAGACACCTTCTCATCGTGGAAGACGTGATCGACAGTGGACTTACTTTAAATTATATCGTAGATTTGTTAAAAAGAAGAAATCCCCGCTCCTTAAAGGTGGTTACTCTCCTTGATAAGCCGAAACGCCGCCACGTGGACCTTAAACCGGACTATATCGGTTTCGAAGTACCCGATGAGTTTGTGGTCGGGTATGGATTGGATTACGCCGAACAGTACCGGAATCTCCCATTCATTGGCATATTAAAACCGGAAGTATACGCCGAGAAATGAAGGGATTGCCTTATTTCTCCACGTTATGCTAGAATAAAATATGTGTCTTTTGACCTGAGAGGAGGTAAGAAATGAACAAGATGTTCCGCAACACCGCTTTTTATCTGATCATCATCCTTGTTGTGGTGGGAATCGTCCAACTCGTCGCAGGACAGGGAAAACCGACGGCGGAGATCCCCTACAGCGAATTTAGAAAATACTTAATCGAGGATCAGATCCAATCCTTAAGGATGAGACAGGATAGCGGAACGCTCTATATAGAAGGTCAATTGAAGTCTGCTCCGGGGAAAGAGGAGATGTTCATCACACGGGCACCTCTTTATACCGAACAAGTCTTTAATTTGATCGATCAAAAAATTGACCAGAACCATCTTGTCGTGTACAACGACAGGGCAAAAGAGGGTTCACTCTGGCTCACTTTCCTCACGTCCATCATCCCATTCATTCTTATGGCCGTTCTCTTCTTTTTCTTGCTGAACCAGGCGCAAGGCGGCGGCAGCAAGGTAATGAACTTTGGCAAAAGCCGGGCCCGTCTCTATAATGATGAGAAGAAGAAAGTAACGTTTAAGGATGTCGCGGGGGCTGATGAGGAGAAAGAGGAATTGGTAGAAATTGTGGAATTTCTGAAAGATCCCCGCAAATTTGCGGCGCTCGGAGCACGAATTCCGAAGGGTGTTCTCTTAAACGGACCGCCCGGTACCGGGAAAACGCTCCTCGCCCGGGCGGTAGCAGGGGAAGCGGGCGTTCCCTTCTTCTCGATCAGCGGCTCCGATTTCGTGGAGATGTTCGTTGGGGTGGGCGCCTCCAGGGTTCGGGATCTGTTCGAGACTGCGAAGAAAAATGCCCCTTGCATCATCTTTATCGATGAGATTGATGCGGTAGGTCGCCAACGTGGGGCAGGTCTCGGGGGAGGACATGATGAACGGGAACAGACATTAAACCAACTCCTCGTAGAAATGGACGGCTTCAGTGCCCATGAAGGGATTATCATTATCGCCGCCACCAACCGTCCGGACATCCTCGATCCGGCTCTTCTCCGCCCAGGACGCTTTGACCGTCAGATTACGGTTGATCGACCGGATGTGAGGGGCAGGGAAGAGGTGCTTAAAGTTCATGCCCGCAATAAACCGCTGGGGCCTGACGTCGATTTGAAGACCATCGCGCGCCGCACGCCCGGATTCACGGGGGCAGATCTGGAGAACCTCCTAAACGAGGCGGCTCTTCTTGCAGCCCGTCGCAATAAAAAAATGATCGAGATGGCGGAAATCGATGAAGCCATTGATCGGGTTATTGCCGGACCGGCAAAGACAAGCCGAATCATCAGCGAAAAGGAGAAAACCCGGGTAGCTTATCATGAATCGGGTCACGTGATCGCCGGATTTTATGTTGAACACGGGGATGAGGTGCATAAAGTAACCGTGGTTCCCCGAGGAGCGGCGGGGGGATATACCGTTCCTCTGCCGAAGGAAGATTCCGCTTTCCCTACGAAAAATTATCTTCTGGATCGTATCACAACCCTTTTGGGAGGACGTGTTGCGGAGGAGATCGTCTTTGGGGATGTGAGTACCGGAGCCTATAATGATTTTCAGCAGGCGACAACTATTGCCCGCCGTATGGTGATGGAGTTTGGGATGAGCGAGAAGTTAGGCCCCCTCCAATTTGGTCGCAGGCAGGGGGAGGTTTTTTTAGGCAGAGATATTGGACATGAACAGAACTACAGCGATGCCATCGCGTATGAGATCGATTTGGAGATTCAACGGATCATTCGGGAACAATATGATCGCTGCAAAGTACTGATGAACGAAAAACGGATAAAATTGGAGACGATTGCCCAAACTCTGCTGAAGGTAGAGACTTTAACGAGTGCACAGATCCGTAGCCTTTTGGAAAAGGGGCGAACGGAAAACGATGATATCATCGTGGAAGAGGTATCCCCGACGAATGTACGGGTGATTCTAAAAGGAGAAGCAGAAGGGATGGCGTAGCCATCCCTTCTTCCCTCTTTATCTCGAAGGATCGATCTCCGGAAAAAGAAATCCCCGTGGGGAAACCTTTTTATGAATCGGATCAATGAACCGGGTTACCCCTGTGAAATTCATTTTTTGAGAGAGAGGGTCGATGCATGAGTGCCATAACGGAAAAGATCCCCACAGATATCGAGATTGCCAGAAGCGCGAAAATGAAACCGATTACAGAAATCGCTTCGGGATGGGGGATTAATGAAGACGAGATAGAACTTTACGGAAAATATAAAGCGAAGATCCACCTTTCACTTTTAAAGAGACTTCAGGATAGGCCGGATGGACATCTCGTTCTCGTTACCTCCATCAATCCAACCCCGGCTGGAGAGGGAAAGACAACCGTAACGGTAGGATTAGGTCAGGCGATGAACCGAATTGGAAAAAAAGCGGTGATCGCGCTGAGGGAGCCTTCATTGGGCCCTGTTTTTGGGTTAAAGGGTGGGGCGGCCGGAGGAGGGTACTCACAGGTGGTTCCCATGGAGGAGATCAATCTTCATTTTACCGGGGATTTTCATGCCGTTACTACCGCCCATAATTTATTAGCGGCCTTGATGGATAATCATCTTCACCAAGGGAACGAACTTCATCTCGACCCCCGGCGTATCCTCTGGAGGAGGGTTATGGATATGAATGACCGCTCCTTAAGAGAGATCGTCATCGGTCTCGGGGGAAAGAAAAACGGAGTGCCTCGGGAAGACGGATTTGATATCTCCGTTGCCTCCGAAGTGATGGCCATCCTTACTCTCTCCGAAAACATCGAGGATTTGAAAGAATCGTTGGGGAAAATGCTTATTGGTTACACCTATGAGAATCAGCCTGTATTCGCAAGGGATCTTAAAGCGGAAGGAGCCATGGCCCTTTTGTTAAAGGATGCCCTCATGCCGAATCTGGTTCAGACCATGGAGAATACACCGGCCTTTATTCACGGAGGACCATTCGCCAATATTGCCCACGGAACCAACAGCATCTTGGCTACGAAAATGGCCCTCAAACTAGGGGAATACGCCGTAACGGAGGCGGGGTTTGGAGCAGATCTTGGCGCGGAGAAATTCTTTCACATCACTTCCCGAAAGGGGAACTTTACCCCGGCTGCCGTGGTCGTCGTGGCTACACTGCGAGCCCTTAAGATGCATGGAGGGGTGCCTAAAGAGCGATTGGGGGAAGAAAATCGGCTTGCTGTAAAGATCGGGTTTGAAAATTTAAAGAAACATGTAGGTACAATCCGGCGTGTCGGCCTTCCTCCCGTCGTGGCGATCAATCGCTTCATTCACGATCATGAGGGGGAGATCGAAGAGCTATTTGATCTATGCAGAAGGGAGCATCTCCCGGTCGCCCTAACCGAGGTATGGGAGAAGGGAGGGGAGGGGGGTGCAGAATTGGCCCGCCTCGTGGTGGAGACGGTGGAAAAAGGGAAGCATTCCTTTCGTCCGCTCTATTCGGTGGATCAAGGGATTGAAGAGAAGATTGGGTCCATCGCCAGGGAGGCTTACGGTGCAGACGGGGTGGAGTTTACCGATGAAGCCAAAAAGCAGATCCGCTTTTTTAAAGAGCAGGGATGGGATAAACTGCCGATCTGCATGGCTAAAACCCAATACTCCCTTTCCGATCGCCCGAAGTTACTGGGGAGGCCGAAAGGCTTTACCATCACGGTACGGGAGTTGAAGGCCTCCTTGGGGGCGGGATTCCTCGTGGCTTTTACCGGAGATATCTTAACCATGCCCGGCCTGCCCAAGGAACCGGCCGCCATTCATATGAATGTGGACGGAGACGGGAATGTGTATGGCCTTTTCTAGATGATATAATAAAAAAGATCAGGCATGGAATTTGGAAAGAGGGGGAGCTCACATGCTCTTAGTGATGGATGTGGGAAATACCAATATTGTGATCGGCATTTTTAAAGAAGATCAATTGATTCACCAATGGAGAATGGCTACCGATCGGCATAAGACGGAAGATGAGCTGGGCATGCACCTTAAGATGTTCTTTGATAGCGTAGGGATTGGATTTCATCAAATTGACGGATTGATGATCTCCAGCGTCGTCCCCCCCCTAAGGTTCGCTCTGGAGCAACTGGGGAAGAAATATTTCCATCACCCTCCCCTTTTCGTCGGCCAGGGAGTGGACATAGGCCTTACGATACGGCAGGATCATCCTCAAGAGGTGGGGGCGGACAGGATCGTCAATGCGGTTGCGGCCATTAAAGAATATGGCCCCCCGCTCATTATCGTTGACTTTGGAACAGCCACCACATTCTGTCTGGTTAATGATGAAGGAATCTATCTTGGGGGAGCCATTACTCCGGGGATTCACATCTCGATGGAGGCCCTTTATCAAAATGCCTCTAAGCTGCCTAAGATTGAGTTCGCCAAGCCGGCGTCGGTCGTTGGAAGAAATACGGTGATGGCGATGCAGTCCGGGGTTTATTATGGGTATGTGGGGCTGGTAGATGGGATTGTTAACCGCCTAAAGAAAGAAGTAAAGAAAGATCCCAAGGTCATCGCAACCGGCGGACTGGCAGAATTAATTCGCTCCGATTCGGAGACGATTGATGTGGTTGATTCCACATTAACCCTTAAAGGATTAAAGATCATTTATGATCGAAATCGCTCTCTGAGTGGAAAGATATAATGAGGTGATCATCATCGAGTTATTTCAGATGGAGAAGATGAGAAGGGGAAGAAATCCTTCTCTTTTTGAATGGATGCATGGGATATTCGCTTTTTTAGCGAAAAGCAAAAGGAAAGGAGTAAAACATGGCGTTACAAGGAGATTACTTGGTGCGGGCGACGGCATTTGATGGGCAGATCCGGGCTTTTGCCGTCCGGACCACGGAAACGCTTCAGGAGATAACGAATCGTTTGGATTTATGGGCAACGGCTAGCGCGGCCGTCGGTAGAACGATTAGTGCCGGTGCCATGATGGGAGCCATGTTAAAAGGGAAAGAGAGGTTGACCATTTCGATCCACGGCAATGGCCCAATCGGGCGAATCGTCGTCGATGCCAACGCCAAGGGAGAAGTGAGGGGGTATGCTACCAACCCTCATGTTCATTTTCCACTCAATGAGCAAGGGAAACTGGACGTGGCGAGAGCGGTGGGTAAGGAAGGAACCCTTTATGTAGTTAAGGATTTAGGCCTTCAGGAACCTTATCGCGGCAGCTCACCCATCATCTCCGGCGAGATTGCCGAGGATTTTACCTACTATTTCGCCACCTCCGAGCAGACTCCTTCTGCCGTAGGATTAGGGGTACTGGTGAATCCCGATCATTCCATTCTTGCTTCAGGCGGATTTATCCTTCAAGTGATGCCGGAAGCAGAGGAGGAGGCGATAAACACCTTAGAAGAGCGTCTAAAGATCATCCCCTCCGTTTCCGGGATGGTGGAAAAGGGGCTAACCCCCGAGGAGATGTTAAAAGAGGTGGTCGGGCGAGAGGTCCGTATCCTTCATGAGCAACCGATTCGCTTCCATTGTGGTTGCTCCTATGAAAAATCCCTCGCCGCTCTCAGCAGTTTAGGGACAGAAGTGCTAAAGGAATACGTAGAAAAAGGAGAAGAACCGGAAATCCTCTGTCATTTTTGCCGTGAGCGTTATGTGATTCCTGTCGCCAAGGTGGAAGAGGTGATAAAAAGCCGAGAATGGAACGAGACCTCTTGACGAATTCTCCATTTATTATAAAATGGCGGAAAGATATAAATTGAGCTGAGCAGAGAGGAGAAGAGCAGATGATTTTCGTGATTGATAATTATGACTCCTTCACGTTTAATTTGGTGCAATATTTGGGTGAGTTGGGCAAACAGGTGGAAGTGGCCAGGAATGACCGGATCACTATCGCAGAGATTAAGGAGAGAAATCCCGAGGCGATCCTGATCTCCCCGGGACCTTGTACGCCGAATGAAGCAGGAATCAGCCTTGAAGTGGTTCTTCATTTGGGGAAGGAGTATCCCATTTTGGGGGTTTGTTTAGGGCATCAGGCGATCATACAAGCGTTTGGAGGGAGAATCATCCCTGCACCCCGCCTCATGCATGGAAAAACATCGGAGATCTATCATCATGGAAAGGGGATTTATGAAGGGCTTCCGTCTCCCTTTCCGGCCGCCCGCTATCACTCCCTCATTGGAGAAGAGCAGAGCCTTCCTGATGTTTTGGAGGTAACCGCATGGACCGACCGGGGTGAAATTATGGGTGTGAGGCATAAGCAACTGCCTATTGAAGGGGTTCAATTCCACCCTGAATCGATTCTGACTCAATACGGCAAAAAGATATTGCATCAGTGGATAAATAAAATTAGCGCATAAAGGGGGGGATCAGGTGAACCGATATAATCTCATTCATCTTTACCCGAAGAACAGGGAGGAGATCGGTGAGATCTTTGCCCGCTTTGGGGAGGGAGAAGCAGAACGAGAAAATTTGCTACAAAAAGGGCAATTCTTCTTCCTTTTCGTACAAGATTTGCCGTGGAAAGCGGCCATAAAGTTAAAGGAGGAATTCCGATCTTGCGGCGGAGAGGTCCTGTTGGAGAATAAAGGGGAGGATTCCCTTTCTCCCCATACCAATGCTTTACTGATGGGGAGAAATGGCGAATATATGGAGCTGGTTCAAAAATTAAAGAATCAACCGTTTGGCTTGAAGAGGTTAAGTGTGGAGGTGATGGAACTTTTACAAAAAGAGAAGGAGTATGGCCGGATCCTGGAGATGCCGCTTCCCCATGGGGCTTCTCCCCTCATCATCGGGGAAAAAACCCTTATTATGGGAATTCTTAATGTAACCCCCGATTCCTTTTCCGACGGAGGGCGTTACAACACGTTGGAAAAAGCAATCGCCCATGCCGAGGAGTTGGTGGAGGCAGGCGCGGATATTATCGATGTCGGCGGAGAATCGACACGCCCAGGCTATGAAAAGGTAGCGGAAGAAGAGGAATTAAAGAGGGTTATCCCTGTGATCGAAGAACTGAGCAAGCGAATTTCCCTGCCGATTTCCATCGATACATATAAAGCGGCCGTAGCCAAGAAGGCCATCGAGGCGGGTGCCCACATCATCAACGATGTATGGGGAGCGAAGGGAGACCCCCATATGCCTGTGGTGGTCGCTGAATCAAAAGCACCGGTCATCCTCATGCATAACCGTAAAGCGAGAAATTATCGGGATCTTATTCCGGATATGCTGAACGATCTCCGCGTTTCCATCGACTTGATTTTAGCGGCAGGGGGGAAAGAGGAACAGATCATCATTGACCCGGGTATCGGATTTGCCAAGGATTATGAAGAAAATTTAACGGTGATGCATCATCTTCGGGAATTTTCCTCCCTGGGATATCCCATTCTCCTGGGTACTTCAAGGAAATCGATGATCGGTAAAACCCTTGATCTTCCGGTAGAGGAGAGGATCGAGGGGACGATTGCCACTGTCGTCTATGGCATCGAACAAGGTGCAGAGATCGTACGGGTACACGATGTAAAGGAAGTGGCCAGGGCTGTAAGGATGACAGATGCGATGGTGAGAAGAGGGTGGAGGCATGGATAAGCTCTTCATTCGGGGTATGCAATTTTATGGTTACCATGGCGTTTTTCCGGAAGAAAACAAGTTGGGCCAGCTTTTTATCGTCGATGTGGAGTGCACGTTGTCCTTGAGGGAGGCAGGGCTTACCGACCGTCTGGAAAATACGGTAGATTATGCCGAACTTTATAAAGATGTGAAAGAGGTGATGGAAGGGAAGCCTTGTAAGCTTCTTGAAACCCTGGCAGAGAGGATTTGCGACCGAATCTTTGGGCGAAACGAAAGGATCGATGAAGTCCGATTGGAGATAAGAAAGCCCAATCCTCCCATCCCAGGCCACTATCGGGAGGTAGGGATCGTGATGGAGCGGCGTCGTCATGGATGAAGCTGGAGAAAAGGTGTATATTTCTTTTGGTTCAAATCAAGGAGATCGTTTAGGCTTCCTCGGGAAAGGGCTCCTCCTACTTAGCCTTCATAGGGAGATTTCCATCTCCAGGATCTCATCGGTGTACGAAACGGATCCTGTGGGATACTTAGAACAACCCTTGTTTTATAATATGGTGGCTGAAGCCAGGAGCACACTTTCTCCCTATGCTCTCCTCTCTTTTCTTCTCGAGGTGGAAAGGAAATTGGGGAGAGTGAGGATCATGAAGAACGGTCCCCGTACTTTAGATTTAGATCTTTTGCTTTATGGAGATCGGTTGATCTGCGAAGAGAATCTTATCGTTCCCCACCCTCGTTTACACGAAAGGGCCTTTGTCATCGTTCCCCTCTGGGAACTTGAACCTACACTTCTTCTCCCCCATTTGGGGAAGAGCATTGATGAGATAAAAAACGAGATTGGTGAGGAAGGGGTAAGGAGAGTTTCCCTCCTACCCAATCCATGAGGGGCGTGAAAAATACTCTTTCGGTTTTTTAATCATTTCAGGAACGCCCCGATCGTTCAAGCGTATTTCGTTTTTGATGCCGAGGTTACGAGAGAAAGGAGGAAAGCATGTTTACCATAGGAAATGTAACAATCCATAATCAAGTGGTTTTGGCTCCCATGGCGGGCGTGAGCAACCCTGCTTTTCGTGTGATCGCCAAGCGCTTTGGCGCCGGATTGGTCTGTGCGGAAATGGTAAGCGATAAAGCGATCCTCCATGGAAATGAAAAAACCTTGTCCATGCTGCATGTAGAGGAGGAGGAACATCCATTAAGCCTGCAAATTTTCGGCGGTGACAAGGAAACTTTGGTAAAAGCGGCTCAATACGTGGATCGATACACCGACGCGGATATTATTGACATAAACATGGGATGCCCTGCTCCGAAGATTAATAAAATCGACGCTGGGGCCGTATGGCTTCTAAGCCCGCCGAAGATCGAGGAACTGGTGGCGGCTGTAGTGAAAGCGGTCAAAAAACCTGTTACGGTAAAAATGAGGACCGGATGGGACGAGGATCATCTCTACGCCGTGGAGAATGCCCAAGCGGTGGAAAGGGCAGGCGGACAAGCTGTGACGGTACACGGACGTACCAGAATGCAAAAGTATGAAGGGCAGGCGGACTGGGAGACGATTCGTCGAGTAAAAGAGGCGGTCGCCATTCCGGTGATCGGGAACGGTGACGTCTTTACCCCGGAAGATGCCAGGCGGATGATTGATGAGACAGGCGTAGATGGAGTCATGATCGGCAGGGGGGCTTTAGGGAACCCCTGGATGCTGTATCGGACGGTTCATTATCTGGAGACCGGAGAGCTGTTGCCTGAACCTTCTCCCCGGGAAAAAATCGAGGTAGCCCTTCTTCATTTAGATCGCCTCGTCGCATGGAAGGGAGAGAGGGTAGGAGTAGCGGAGATGAGAAAACATGCGGCTTGGTATATAAAAGGTCTAAAAAAATCGGCGGAAGTGAAAGAGGAAATAAACAAAGAGAGCACAGTGGCCGGGATGAAAGAAATTCTCCTTCGCTATGTAAAACAGTTGGAAGAAATGGAAGAGATGATAAAAATCTGATTGACAAGAGGGACCTAATTCCATATAATAACGTTTAATTGCCAGTACTTGTGACTGGCCTTTCTCTATTCTTTGTCGTTTGTTCTCATCATCGTGAAATCGCCTACATATACATGTAAAACACAGCCAAATCAACGCATATGGGGGAATTGAGGATGTCGGAAAAAGAAGTGATCTTAACACCATCCGGTTTAAAAAAGCTTGAAGAAGAACTGGAGTATTTGAAGACCGTTAAACGGAAAGAGGTGGCGGAACGAATCAAGATTGCGATTGGTTACGGCGACCTAAGCGAGAATTCCGAATATGAAGATGCGAAGAATGAACAGGCCTTCATTGAAGGTAGGATCATTACCCTGGAGAAAATGCTTCGCAATGTGAAAGTCATCTCGGACAACGATGTTCAAACCGATACGGTCTCCATCGGCTCCACTGTCCGAGTGAAGGATTTGGAATTTAACGAAGAGATAGAGTACACGATCGTGGGATCGGCCGAATCGGATCCGTTATCCAATAAGATCTCCAACGAATCCCCCGTAGGGGAGGCGCTTCTCGGACAGAAGAAAGGAGCGATCGTTGAAGTTATAGTTCCGGCAGGAACGATTCGCTATGAAATTTTAGATATTCAGAAGAACAACGAATGATGAAAGAGAGCAATTGAGGTGACCCATTCATGAATGAAATGGACGCGAACGAAATTGAAACCATACGGAGAGAAAAACTGGATACCCTTCGTGAGTGGGGCATTGATCCTTTTGGAAAGAAATTTAACCGGACCGACTGGGCTGGGCAGATTCATGCCCGCTATGACGAAAAAGCGAATGAGGAATTAGAATCTCTCTCCATTGAAGTTGCGGTGGCCGGACGGATCATGACAAAGAGGGTGCAAGGGAAAGCCGGTTTTGCCCATCTACAGGATCTGACCGGTCGGATTCAGATCTATGTCCGTCTTGATCGAGTCGGAGAGTCAGCGTACAAAGCCTTTACCCTCTCCGATTTGGGAGATATCGTAGGCGTTAGGGGGACGGTTTTTAAGACGAGGACAGGAGAGACGACCATTAAAGTGGATGAATTTACTTTCCTCACCAAATCCCTCCGCCCTCTCCCCGACAAGTTTCACGGTTTAAAGGATATAGAAACCCGTTATCGCAAGCGTTACATCGACCTTATTGTAAATCCGGAGGTGAAGGAAACCTTCCTAATCCGGAGCCGGATTGTAAGTGCGATGAGGCGATACTTAGATAAGGAAGGGTATATCGAAGTAGAGACGCCGACGCTCCATGCCATAGCCGGTGGTGCGGCTGCCCGACCTTTTATCACCTATCATAACGCGTTGGAAATGCAAATGTTTCTTCGCATCGCCATAGAGCTTCACCTGAAGCGGCTCATCGTAGGCGGGATGGAAAAAGTATACGAAATTGGCAGAGTATATCGGAATGAAGGGATATCTACCCGACACAATCCTGAGTTCACGATGTTGGAACTCTACGAAGCCTATGCCGATTTCCATGATATTATGACGCTAACCGAAAACTTGATTGCCTATATCACCAATGAAGTAAAAGGAACGCTGCAAATAGAGTATCAGGGAAACTGGGTAGATTTGTCAACGCCTTGGAAGAGAGCCCACATGGTGGATTTGATTCATGAAGTGACAGGCGTAAACTTCTGGAACAAGATGAGTGATGAAGAGGCTCACCGCCTTGCTAGGGAGTATGGCGTAGAGGTTGAGGAGAGAATGACCTTTGGCCATATCGTGAACGAATTCTTTGAACAAAAAGTGGAACATACCTTGATTCAACCGGTCTTTGTCTATGGGCACCCGGTGGAGATTTCACCTCTTGCGAAAAAGAACGAAAAGGATCCCCGCTTTACGGATCGTTTCGAGCTCTTTATCGTAGGTCGGGAACACGCCAATGCCTTCTCCGAATTAAATGATCCAATCGACCAGAGACAACGGTTTTTGGAGCAGCTTAAAGAAAGAGAAGCGGGAAATGAAGAAGCCCATATGATGGATGAAGATTTTCTTGAAGCTTTGGAAATCGGCATGCCCCCTACCGGCGGTTTAGGCATTGGAGTGGATCGATTGGTGATGCTCCTCACCAATTCTCCTTCCATCCGGGATGTTTTGCTCTTCCCCTTGATGCGATTCCAAGGGCAGTAAGTCTCTTTGTCTACCGGGTGTCCATGCTTCTATGCTCTTTAAAAGGGGAGAGGAAAGACACAAATTACCACTTTACTTTCCTCTGTCGCATGTGTTATAGTACTACCTGTCGCCAATCGCGACGAAGAAGGAATCTCACAAACTGCTTAAAGTGGAACTGCGGGTTGGAGAAAAATAGTGATTGACGATAATAGGAGATTATGATATACTACTCTTCGTCGCCGCGATAAAAGGCGATGGTTCCTTGAAAACTGAACAGAAACGCCTGTGAGGAATAAAAGCAAGAAGAATTGAGAGTCGAGGAAGAAGACTCGAGCAGGGGGGAAGGAAGGGAACTTCCGGAACCCTCTTATATGGAGAGTTTGATCCTGGCTCAGGACGAACGCTGGCGGCGTGCCTAATACATGCAAGTCGGACGGTTTAGAAGTGAGAGGCTTGCCTCTCGCTTTTAGACAGTGGCGGACGGGTGAGTAACACGTAGGCAACCTGCCCGTAATACCGGGATAACCTGGGGAAACCGAGGCTAAGCCCGGATAGGCTCCTTTTCCGCATGGGAGAGGAGGGAAAGGGTGCGACCCGATTACGGAGGGGCCTGCGGCGCATTAGCTAGTTGGTGAGGTAACGGCCCACCAAGGCGATGATGCGTAGCCGACCTGAGAGGGTGACCGGCCACACTGGGACTGAGAGACGGCCCAGACTCCTACGGGAGGCAGCAGTAGGGAATCTTCGGCAATGGGCGAAAGCCTGACCGAGCAACGCCGCGTGAGTGAGGAAGGCCTTCGGGTTGTAAAACTCTGTTGTTTGGGAAGAAGGGAAAGGGTAGGCCCCTTAGGTGACGGTACCAAACGAGAAAGCCCCGGCTAACTACGTGCCAGCAGCCGCGGTAATACGTAGGGGGCGAGCGTTGTCCGGAATGATTGGGCGTAAAGCGCGCGCAGGCGGTCCTTTAAGTCTGATGTGAAAGCCCGCGGCTTAACCGCGGAAGGTCATTGGAAACTGGGGGACTTGAGGCTAGGAGAGGGAAGTGGAATTCCTGGTGTAGCGGTGAAATGCGTAGAGATCAGGAGGAATACCGATGGCGAAGGCAGCTTTCTGGCCTAGAACTGACGCTGAGGCGCGAAAGCGTGGGGAGCAAACAGGATTAGATACCCTGGTAGTCCACGCCGTAAACGATGAGTGCTAGGTGTGAGGGGTTTCAAGGCCCTTCGTGCCGCAGTACACACAATAAGCACTCCGCCTGGGGAGTACGGTCGCAAGACTGAAACTCAAAGGAATTGACGGGGGCCCGCACAAGCGGTGGAGCATGTGGTTTAATTCGAAGCAACGCGAAGAACCTTACCAGGGCTTGACATCCCTCTGACGGGAGTAGAGATACTTCGTCCCTTCGGGGCAGAGGAGACAGGTGGTGCATGGTTGTCGTCAGCTCGTGTCGTGAGATGTTGGGTTAAGTCCCGCAACGAGCGCAACCCTTGAGCTTAGTTGCCAGCATTCAGTTGGGCACTCTAGGCTGACTGCCGCAGACGATGCGGAGGAAGGTGGGGATGACGTCAAATCATCATGCCCCTTATGTCCTGGGCTACACACGTGCTACAATGGCCGGTACAGAGGGAGGCGAAGGAGCGATCCGGAGCGGAACCCAAAAAGCCGGTCGTAGTTCGGATTGCAGGCTGCAACTCGCCTGCATGAAGTCGGAATCGCTAGTAATCGCGGATCAGCATGCCGCGGTGAATCCGTTCCCGGGCCTTGTACACACCGCCCGTCACACCACGAGAGTCGGAAACACCCGAAGTCGCTCAGGCGCCTAAGGTGGGGCCGATGATTGGGGTGAAGTCGTAACAAGGTATCCGTACCGGAAGGTGCGGATGGATCACCTCCTTTCTATGGAGAACGCCTCACAGGGGAAGTTTCTGTTCGGTTTTGAGGGAAACCCCCTTACAAAAAAACGAAGTCTGGTGACGATGGCGAAGAGGACACACCCGTACCCATCCCGAACACGGAAGTTAAGCTCTTCAGCGCCGAGGGTACTTGGGGGGCGACCCCCTGGGAGAGCAGGACGTTGCCAGGCTTAAACGGGCCTATAGCTCAGCTGGTTAGAGCGCACGCCTGATAAGCGTGAGGTCGATGGTTCGAGTCCATTTAGGCCCACCATCTATATGGGGCTATAGCTCAGCTGGGAGAGCACCTGCCTTGCAAGCAGGGGGTCAGCGGTTCGAATCCGCTTAGCTCCACCATACCCCATGGGAAAGGGGAAGAAATTTTCTTGAGGGAAACCTCAGCGTTCCTTGAAAACCGGATACAGGCAAGAAGCGAAGAAATCGGTGAAGGTTTGTGAAGCGGGAGGAATCCTGAGAACACAAGCCGGAAGAAGGCTTGTCCGATGCGAGAAGATCGAGGAAGCGAAGAAGGAGGCGCCGGAGCGTACTGGTTTCGTACGTGAGGACGGCGACGACGGAGCTGACGAAGAGATTCGACGCAGATCACAAGCCAGAAGGTTAAGGTAGGAAGGGCGCACGGTGGATGCCTAGGCACTAGGAGCCGAAGAAGGACGGGACGAACACCGAAATGCCTCGGGGAGCGGTAAGTACGCGACGATCCGGGGATCTCCGAATGGGGCAACCCACCGCCCGTCATG
>NZ_KI783301.1:3586101-3657623 GCF_000510645.1 Thermicanus aegyptius DSM 12793
CATGGGAAAGGGGAAGAAATTTTCTTGAGGGAAACCTCAGCGTTCCTTGAAAACCGGATACAGGCAAGAAGCGAAGAAAGCGGTGAAGGTTTGTGAAGCGGGAGGAATCCTGAGAACACAAGCCGGGAGGTTAAGGTAGGAAGGGCGCACGGTGGATGCCTAGGCACTAGGAGCCGAAGAAGGACGGGACGAACACCGAAATGCCTCGGGGAGCGGTAAGTACGCGACGATCCGGGGATCTCCGAATGGGGCAACCCACCGCCCGTCATGGGGCGGTATCCGCACCTGAATCCATAGGGTGTGAGAAGGCAGACCAGGGGAACTGAAACATCTCAGTACCCTGAGGAAAAGAAAACAAGAGTGATTCCCTCAGTAGTGGCGAGCGAACGGGGAAGAGCCCAAACCGATGGGGGAACCCATCGGGGTAGAAGGACCTCGAGAGAAGGGAAGGAAGGTTTGTAGGCGAAGCGATCTGGAACGATCCGGCGGAGGAGGTAAGACCCCTGTAGCCGAAACGGACCTGAACCCGCGAGGGATCCTGAGTACCACGGGGCACGAGGAATCCCGTGGGAAGCAGGGAGGACCCCCTCCCAAGGCTAAATACTCCCTAGTGACCGATAGCGAAGCAGTACCGTGAGGGAAAGGTGAAAAGCACCCCGGGAGGGGAGTGAAAGAGAACCTGAAACCGTGTGCCTACAAGCAGTCGGAGGGCGTTTATCCACCCCAAAAAGTGTTACTTTTTGGGGGTCCTGGAAAGCCTGACGGCGTGCCTTTTGTAGAATGAACCGGCGAGTTACGTTTGCATGCGAGGTTAAGCGGGGAACGCGGAGCCGGAGCGAAAGCGAGTCTGAAAGATCCGGGCCCCGCGAAAGTGCTTGCACTTTTGCGGGTGAAGGTAGGGCGGGAAGTATGCAGGCGTAGACCCGAAACCGTGTGATCTACCCATGTCCAGGGTGAAGGCGGGGTAACACCCGCTGGAGGCCCGAACCCACTCCCGTTGAAAAGGTAGGGGATGAGGTGTGGGTAGGGGAGAAATTCCAATCGAACACGGAGATAGCTGGTTCTCCCCGAAATAGCTTTAGGGCTAGCCTCAAGGGAAGAAAGCCGGAGGTAGAGCACTGATCGGGCTAGGGGTCCACCTCGGATTACCGAACCCAGTCAAACTGCGAATGCCGGACTTTTGGTTCTTGGGAGTCAGACCACGAATGCTAAGATCCGTGGTCAAGAGGGAAACAGCCCAGACCATCGGCTAAGGTCCCGAAGTACGTGCTAAGTGGGAAACGATGTGGCGTTGCGAAGACAACCAGGATGTTGGCTTAGAAGCAGCCATCATTGAAAGAGTGCGTAATAGCTCACTGGTCGAGTGACGCTGCGCGGAAAATGTAACGGGGCTCAAGCACGGCACCGAAGCCATGGATGCCGGGAGGCATGGTAGGGGAGCGTTCTTATCGCAGGGAAGCAGGACCGGGAGGACCTGTGGAGGGATAAGAAGTGAGAATGCCGGTGTGAGTAACGAAAAGATCGGTGAGAATCCGATCCGCCGAAAGCCTAAGGGTTCCTGAGGAAGGTTCGTCCGCTCAGGGTAAGTCGGGACCTAAGGCGAGGCCGAAAGGCGTAGTCGATGGAGAACAGGTGGAAAATCCTGTACCACCGATTCCCGATTGAGCGAAGGGGGGACGCAGGAGGATAGGAAGAGCGCGCGGCTGGAAGAGCGCGTCCAAGCAGTGAGGGAGGCAAAGAGGGAAATCCGTTTGCCGGATCCTGGGCTGTGATGGGGAGGGAAGTAAGAGTACCGAAGCTTCCGAATTCAGACTGCCAAGAAAAGCCTCTAGCGAGGGGAAAGGTGCCCGTACCGGAAACCGACACAGGTAGGCGAGGAGAGAATCCTAAGGCGCGCGAGAGAACTCTTGCCAAGGAACTCGGCAAAATGACCCCGTAACTTCGGGAGAAGGGGTGCCTGCGGGAGCAGGCCGCAGAGAAGAGGCCCAAGCGACTGTTTAGCAAAAACACAGGTCTCTGCGAAGCCGGAAGGCGAAGTATAGGGGCTGACGCCTGCCCGGTGCTGGAAGGTTAAGGGGAAGGGTGAAAGCTCAGAACCGAAGCCCCAGTAAACGGCGGCCGTAACTATAACGGTCCTAAGGTAGCGAAATTCCTTGTCGGGTAAGTTCCGACCCGCACGAAAGGCGTAACGACTTGGGCGCTGTCTCGGCAAGAGACTCGGTGAAATCGTAATACCTGTGAAGATGCAGGTTACCCGCGACTAGACGGAAAGACCCCATGGAGCTTTACTGCAGCCTGATATTGGACCTTGGTATGTTCTGTACAGGATAGGTAGGAGCCTAAGAAGCCGGTCCGCCAGGATCGGTGGAGGCGGCGGTGGGATACTACCCTGAAGATAGCGGGGTTCTAACCTACGCCCCTAAGGCGGGGTGGGGGAGCGTGTCAGGTGGGCAGTTTGACTGGGGCGGTCGCCTCCTAAAGCGTAGCGGAGGCGCCCAAAGGTTCCCTCAGCGCGGATGGAAATCGCGCGGCGAGTGCAAAGGCAAAAGGGAGCTTGACTGCGAGAGGGACGTCTCGAGCAGGGACGAAAGTCGGGCTTAGTGATCCGGTGGTACCGAGAGGAAGGGCCATCGCTCAACGGATAAAAGCTACCCTGGGGATAACAGGCTTATCTCCCCCAAGAGTCCACATCGACGGGGAGGTTTGGCACCTCGATGTCGGCTCATCGCATCCTGGGGCTGTAGTCGGTCCCAAGGGTTGGGCTGTTCGCCCATTAAAGCGGTACGCGAGCTGGGTTCAGAACGTCGTGAGACAGTTCGGTCCCTATCTGTCGCGGGCGTAGGAAATTTGAGAGGAGCTGTCCTTAGTACGAGAGGACCGGGATGGACGTACCGCTGGTGAACCAGTTGTGCCGCCAGGCGCATCGCTGGGTAGCTAAGTACGGAAGGGATAAGCGCTGAAAGCATCTAAGCGTGAAGCCCCCCTCAAGATGAGATTTCCGGTAAGACCCCTTGAAGAAGACGAGGTAGATCGGTCCGGGGTGGAAGTGCAGCAATGCATGGAGCTGACGGATACGAATCGGTCGACCCCTTAACCATAGAGGAGCGATCTTCGCTTTTTCCTGATCCGGTTTTGAGGGAATGGAAAGTTCCCGAAAGAAGCCGAAAGGCGAAAGAGAGAAGTCTGGTGACGATGGCGAAGAGGACACACCCGTACCCATCCCGAACACGGAAGTTAAGCTCTTCAGCGCCGAGGGTACTTGGGGGGCGACCCCCTGGGAGAGTAGGACGTTGCCAGGCAAAAAGAAAGACCGATGGTTCAATCCGATGATCATCTGGATTAGACCATCGGTCTTTTTGTTTTTCACTACTATGGTTTTGCACACTTAAAAGAAGGGTGTTCATCCGGTTTCAAAAGGTACAAATGTGGATGGTTCCTCGTCTACATCTGGTACAAGAATCCCTTATACATGAAGGGAAATGAAATAAATATGATAGAATAAGATTGAAAAAGAATGATTATGATTGATTTTATGAAAGCGCTGTGATACACTTATACCATGAAGAGGACCAGAGGAGGTGAAATGAATGCTGAGTGTCGATCGGCAACAAATCATTTTCGATCAGATCCGACGAAAAGGTTCGGTGCGGATTTCCCAGCTCATGAAGTCGTTGGCGGCCTCGGAGTCGACGATTCGGAGAGATTTGGAAGAACTGGAGCGTCAGGGGTTGATCAAGCGGGTTCACGGAGGCGCCGTCCTGGTACAGCATATGGCAATTGAGGCTTCCAACTACGACAAACAAGATTTGTTTGCAGAGGAGAAAGAACGTATTGGAAAATTTGCGGCATCTTTGGTAGAGGAACATTCGTCGATTCTCATTGACGCAGGGACTACGACGGCTGCGTTGGCAAGGGCTTTGAATACGCCCAATGTAAAGATTATCACCAACGCATTGAATATAGCTGAGATTCTTAGCTCGAAGAAATACACGGTATTAGCGGCAGGCGGTGTGATAAAGACGAATACGTATGCGATGGTTGGCGAAATAACGATCGAAACCATCCGGAATTTCCACGCGGACATCTGTTTTTTGGGAATGAACGGGATATCCGAGGAAACGGGATTGACCACACCGGACATGCAAGAAGCATGGGTAAAACGCGCCATGATGCGCGCGGCGGAAAAGGTTGTACTGCTTGCCGATAGTTCGAAGTTTGGGAAAACCACATTGACCCATGTCGGGGAAGTCGGCGAAGTGGATATCTTAGTTACAGACGAGGGATTGTCCGTTGAAGACCGCAATTGGTTGGAATCGAATGGTGTGACCGTCTTTTGTGTTTAATCATCCATCGGTATGTGAGTAACGATCGAGTCACCATGCTGTCCCGATCTCTTTCGATAAGCAGTTTGGGAAGATCAGCAACGCTAGGAGGAAAAGAATTGAAGATCATCACCGTAACGGTCAATCCGGCATTGGATTTGACAGTATACACCGACTCGTTGCGTGTCGGTGATGTCCATGCTGTTTCTTTCATACGAAAAGACAGCGGCGGCAAAGGGATCAATGTATCCAAAGTGTTGCACCGTCTCGGGGTTTCCACCATTGCGACCGGGTTTCTTGGCGGTTCCGTCGGACATTGGATTCGTTCCGACCTTTCCAGACAATCGATCCAACATCGTTTTTTGGAGATCGATGGGGAGACACGGACAAACGTCAAAATTATTACCCCGACGGAAGAGACCCAATTAAACGGAACGGGGGGCCTGATAACCAATCACGATCTGGACCGATTGATAGAACAATTGCATTCGCTGGTGCAACCGGGGGATGCGGTCGTGATTGCCGGAAGTATTCCGGGCGATGCCGATTATACCATGTACCGAACCATCATTGAATCGTTTGGCAAGGCGGATGAGCGGAGCATATTCATCGCCCTTGACACTTCCGGTCAGGCATTGACGGAGGCGGTACAAGCAAGACCCAATTTTGTAAAACCAAATGTTGAGGAATTGGAGCAATGGTGGGGGAGTCCACTTCGTTTGGAATCAGAGATTGCACACGCCGCACGCGAGTTAAGGTCCCAAGGGGGAGAGATCGTCTGTGTTTCGATGGGCGACAAAGGAACACTGTTGGTTACCTCCGAAGGTTTGTATCGGGCGATCCCGCCGGTCATTACGCCGAAGAGTACCATTGGCGCAGGAGATTCGATCGTTGCCGGTTTTGTCTCGCAATTTCACAAGAATAGGAAACCGCATGAGGCTCTTGTCTATGCCACCGCATGTGGCACTGCGACCGTCATGCACGCCGGTTCTGAAGTCTGTACGAAGGAAGAAGCGGAAGCGATTTTGCCGCAAATTCAACTACATGTAATGGAGGGAGAAGAGAGATGAATCTGTATGATTTGCTCACACCGGGACGAATTATCCTCCATCTGAGAGGAACGGATAAAGAAGCCGTGTTCCATGAGTTGGCGGATGTTTTAGTTGAGGAAGGAATTGTTCTGGACAAACAAGGTTTTATGAAAGCGGTATTGGACCGGGAACGTCAAGGTACGACCGGAATCGGCGATGGGATTGCCATTCCGCATGGACGTTCGGCTTTTGTACGCAGGCCGGCTCTCGCATTGGGAGTAAGCCGTAGGGGTGTCGCTTTTGACTCACTCGACGGAAAACCGGTTCATCTCGTCTTTATGATAGCGGTACCTGATCAAGCGGACGAAGAACATTTGTACATTCTCGCCGAACTTTCGCGTATGTTGCTGCAAGAGGAAATTCGCAACGGGCTGATGGAAGCGGAAACAAAACAGGAAATACTGGATATTCTCAGAAAACAGAGAAATGAGAATTCCGAAACCGAGAATCGGATGGGGGAACAGACGAAAAAATTGGTTGCGATTACCGCTTGCCCGACTGGAATCGCTCACACGTATATGGCGGCGGAAGCTTTAGAAAAAGCGGCAAAGGAGTTAGGATACGCGATTCGTGTCGAAACACAGGGATCGGTCGGCGCGGAGCACACATTAACGTCGGAAGAAATCGAAGAGGCGGACGCGGTCATCATCGCAGCCGACAAAAAGGTGGATTTGCAGCGATTCGCAAACAAACGGGTGCTGGAAACGTCGGTCTCCTCGGCGATCAAAGATGCGAAACGTCTGATCGAAGCGGCTCTGCAGGCATCGGAGCGGCCTCCCTTGGAGTATCAGGAACAAGTTCAGCGGGCTAAAGAACAGAAAAAAGATTCTATGCCCAACTTTTACAAACACTTGATGAACGGCGTATCCCACATGATTCCTCTGGTAACGGCAGGGGGGTTGTTGATCGCCATTTCATTCGCGTTCGGGATAACGGCGTTTAATGATCCCTCATCGCCATATTATACGATCGCTAAGGCACTCATGGACATCGGCGGAGGCTCCGCATTTGCGTTGATGGTACCGATTTTGTCCGGATTTATCGCGATGTCGATCGCCGATCGACCCGGTTTGGCGCCGGGATTGGTTGGAGGGATTCTGGCTTCCACTCTAGGAGCGGGCTTCCTAGGCGGAATTATCTCAGGATTTTTGGCAGGCTATGTAGCCAAATGGATTCGTGACGGTATCCGATTGCCGAAAAATCTGCAAGGCTTAATGCCGGTCTTGATCATTCCGTTTCTCGCGACCGCCATCGTCGGATTGGTAATGATTTTTATCATCGGTACGCCGGTTAAAGAAATGATGACGGGTTTAACCGATGGCTTGAAGAATATGGGAACGTCTGCCTCCGTCGGACTTGGATTGTTACTAGGGGCGATGATGGCTTCCGATATGGGGGGGCCGATCAATAAAGTGGCCTATACGTTTGCGACCGGTATGTTGGGCAGTCAAACCGATGCGGGTTACATGATCATGGCTGCAGTCATGGCGGCCGGGATGGTTCCACCGATCGGCATGGCGTTGTCGACGTGGATTGCGCCGAAAAAATACACGAAAGAGGAGCAGGAAGCGGGCAAGGCGGCTGCCGTGCTTGGAATTTCCTTCATTACGGAGGGGGCGATTCCGTTTGCGGCGCGCGATCCGTTCCGCGTCATCCCATCGATCGTGATCGGTTCGGCTGTAACGGGGGGATTGTCCATGTTGTTCCGGGCGACGCTTAGAGCACCGCATGGCGGAATTTTTGTCCTGGCGGTACCGAATGCGGTTGGCCACGTATTGCTATACGCGTTGGCGATTCTGATCGGTGCGGTCGTGACGGCGTTGATCGTCACATTTCTGAAAAAACCGGTCGATCAAGCGTAAACGTAGGACGAACTTGCCCAATGAGTGAATCACGATGGGAGAGGAAGGGTCATAAGCTTCTGATGCGAGAATGAGTCGTGTCAGAAGCTTTTTTTATCAACGGGGTTTTCCGTTATACCAATACATGGCGAGGGGGATAAAAGGAGGATTTTGTACGCGAACAAGAGAATGAAAAAAGGAGAGAATGAATAGAAGAAAGGAAAAGAGAAGAAAGGAAGAAGAAGATGCTCTTCGTACGACATGAATCTCTTCCCCTGTACATCAAAAGGTACCCTATAAGCGCCCTTTTTATCGGAATGGTGTTACTTTCCATGCTCGTAAAAGAGATCCTTTTAACCATCGGTTATGGATGGGTCGTCGATCTCGCCGTCCTGTCCCCTTCCCATGTGGTAGAGGGAGAGGTCTGGAGGCTAATCACCTATGTTTTCCTCCATAATGGCATGTTTCACCTCTTATTTAATCTTTTTTTCTTTTATCTCTTTGCTCCACCTTTAGAACGGATCTATGGCAAGGTAGGTTTCATTTTTATCCTCCTCGTGACCGCGTTGACCGGATCGCTCACGATTCTTTTCTTCGATCCCGCTCCAACCATTGGGGCATCGGGGATCGATTTTGGACTGATGGGAGTTTATTTTCATTTTATCGTTCGGAAAAAACGATTCCTTGATGAGTCATCTAAGCAAACGGTTCTTGTGTTCTTAGTCATCGGTTTTCTCTCTTCCGTTTTCATCCCCAATATCAGCATTATGGGCCACCTTGGAGGTTTTATCGGAGGTTACCTCATCCCTTTTTTGCTCAAGAGTCGAAGAAGTATCGCCTAGTAAGGCTCCGGAGGGTATGGTACAATGATAGGGATCGCAAAAGAAAGATAGGTGGCATCATTTGAAACAAACGGTTATTTTTGATATGGATGGGACCTTATTTCAAACAGAGCCTGTTGCATTGGCTGCATTTCGTCACACCTTTGAAAAATTAATACGAGAAGGGCTTTATTATGGGAATATCCCACCCGATTCCCTCATGCTGACGCAACTTGGGAAAACCATGGATGAAATGTGGAAAACCTTGCTGCCCGATTGCAGCGTGGAAGTTCATCGGTTGGCGGACGGATGGATGTTTGAATATGAGCGGGAGCTTATTTTCTCCCGTTATGGAAAGTTATACCCAGGGGTGGAGGAAACCGTAAAGGAACTGTATCAAAGGGGGTATTCTCTTTTTATTGCGAGCAACGGCCGTCCCGACTACGTAGAGGCGATTTTAAACACCTTTGAAATACGCCCTTTTTTTACAGATCTTTATACGGCGGGGAAGTATAAGACAAAGACCAAAGCGGATCTGGTCCATCTTTTGCTGAAGAATTATCCTGCAGAAAGAGGGTTTATGGTAGGGGATCGCCTCTCCGATGTGGAAGCAGGGAAGAAGAATGGACTGATCGTGATTGGTTGTGTTTTTGGCTATGCGGACCCGCGAGAATTGGCCGATGCCGATTATGTGATTTCTTCTATGAAAGAATTAATCCCCTTGGTGACCCGTTAAAACATTTCGTAAGAAACCTCACTTCAAACCGAACCATGATCGATCGTACGGTTGTAATCGATCGAAAAAATCCGGATTAGATCCTAAGGGAGACCCTCTCCGAATAAAAGAGAGGCTTTTTTTTTATACTTTTGGATAGAACCTATTGCAAAATCCTTGAATTGGAGTATACTATAATTAGTCAAAGATAGTCAAAGTCAGAACGAGTTTGGAGGTGGTTCTTTGAAAAATATTACCAACATCATCGAAGAATACCTTAAACAGATTCTGATGAAGAGTAACACCGGTTTTATCGAAATCCAACGAAGTCAATTGGCAGAGGAATTTAACTGCGTTCCGTCCCAGATCAACTATGTGATTACCACGCGCTTTACCCTGGAAAAGGGATACATGGTGGAGAGCAAGCGGGGCGGGGGGGGGTTTATCCGGATCCGTAAACTAAGCACTGAAGATAAAGATCAATTGTTAATGGAGACTTTTTCGCTCGTCGGCGAGGAAATAAGTCAAGTCGGGGCGGAAGGCATTTTGGAACGATTGTTGGAGGAGGGTTTTATCACCCGGAGGGAGATGGAAATGATTAAGGGAATGGTATCCCGTAATGTTTTAAGACTACCCACGTCGGTTCGAGATGAGATCCGTGCTCGACTGATGAAAACCGTCATCGCCACGCTGATTCGTTTTAAGGATGGTGAAGAGGAATGATCTGCCAACAATGTGGAGTAAGGCCGGCCACTTTCCATTTCACAAAGATCGTCAACGGCCAGAAAACAGAGATGCATTTATGCGAAATATGCGCCAGAGAGAGGGGCGAAATGATGCCGGGCAATCCGGACGCCTTTTCGATCCATAATCTCCTCTCCGGCCTTCTATCTTACAACCAACCCCATGCCAGCCAGGTAACATCGAGGCCTCTTCAGTGCCCCACTTGTGGGCTAACCTATCAGCAGTTTACCCAGAGCGGCCGTTTTGGGTGCAGCGGATGTTATCATGCCTTTGAGGAACAGCTGGAACCTCTCTTCCGCCGCGTTCACGGAAATACGATACACCGGGGGAAGGTTCCTCGGAGATCGGAGCATAAATTAGGTTTAAAGAGGAAATTGGAGGATTTGAAGAGATTGTTGGCAAGGAAGGTGGAACGGGAGGAATTTGAAGAAGCGGCCAAAATAAGAGACCAAATCCGTGAATTGGAAAGCCAGTCCAACGAGTGAGGGAGGGAGTAAATTGTCCGTTGATAAATTCATCCAAAAACCTTTAAGTGAAAACATGAAACAGGAGGCCCCTGATCATGATATTGTGATGAGTACCCGCGTCAGGCTTGCCCGGAATCTGAAGGATCTTCCTTTCCAACTTTTAATCACGGATTCACAGGCGGAGGAAGTGATCAAGAGGATGGAAGAGACCTTAAGAAGGAAGCCTCCCGCCTTTATTAAGTCTCTCGAGTTAATTCGCATTGATCCGCTTTCTCCGCTGGAGAGAAAGGTGCTGGTGGAAAAACATTTAATCAGCCCGTTTTTGGCCGAGGAGGCGAGGAAGGGTGCGGTTATCCTCAGTGATAATGAAGAGGTTAGCATCATGCTTAATGAAGAGGATCATATCCGAATTCAAACTTTATTGCCCGGATTTCAATTAGAGGAAGCTTGGGAACATGCGAATCTGATCGACGACTGGATTGAAGAGGAGATGGATTACGCTTTTGATGATCGGAGAGGGTACTTAACCAGCTGCCCTACCAATACGGGGGCCGGGATCAGAGCTTCCGTTATGCTTCATCTTCCCGCCCTGGTCATGACGAAACAGATTAACCGGATCTTAGGAGCTGTGAATCAGGTAGGCCTCGTAGTCCGTGGGGTTTATGGGGAAGGAAGCGAAGCTCAAGGGAATTTGTTTCAGATATCGAATCAGATCACACTCGGTTTAGCGGAAGAGGAGATCATTGATAACTTACGAGGTGTGGTTCGCCAAATAATTGATCATGAACGGGCGGCCCGGGAGATGCTTAAGAATTCGATGCCCCTTCAGCTTGCGGATCGAATTTACCGCAGCTTTGGACTCCTTCGCTATGCGCGAAGCATGGAGACGAAGGAAGCCACCTCTCTTTTGTCGGACGTTCTTTTAGGGGTAGACTTAGGATTGATTGAAGGAATTCCATCCGCAGAATTGAATGAACTCTGGGTGATGATACAACCCGGCTACGTTCAGACGTATTTTGCCCAACCCATGACGGCAGAAGAGAGAGATGAAAAGAGGGCTACGTTAATCCGTGAACAATTGCAAAAATATTTTATTTAAAACAACCGATCCTGGAGGTGTTAAAAAATGATGTTTGGAAGATTTACGGAAAGGGCACAACGGGTTCTCTCCCTGGCCCAGGAAGAAGCGGTTCGCCTCGGTCATAACAGCATCGGGACGGAGCATATTCTCCTCGGCCTCATCCGAGAGGGAGATGGCATTGCGGCAAAAGCCTTGATGAGCCTGGGACTTAGCCTGGAGAAGATCCAGGATGAGGTCGAAGCGCTCATCGGCCGAGGGCATGAGAAACCGACCAATACCCCCTACACCCCCCGAGCAAAAAAGGTTATCGAACTCTCGATGGATGAAGCTCGGAAATTAGGCCATACCTATGTGGGGACGGAGCATATTCTCCTTGGCCTCATTCGGGAAGGAGAAGGGGTAGCCGCACGGGTCCTGAATAACTTGGGAATTAGTTTAAACAAGGCTCGCCAACAAGTCCTTCAACTACTTGGGAACAGTGAAATGCTGGCAGGAAATCCGCAAGGATCCGTCAATAAACATGCGAATACGCCGACGTTAGATAGCCTTGCGAGAGATTTGACTGCCATGGCTAAGGATGGGGCCCTTGACCCGGTCGTAGGAAGGGAAAAAGAGATCGAACGGGTGATTCAGGTATTAAGCCGACGCACCAAGAACAACCCGGTCCTCATCGGTGAGCCGGGGGTCGGAAAGACGGCCATCGCCGAAGGTTTAGCTCAACGGATTGTGAATAATGAGATACCGGAAACATTAAGGGATAAACGAGTCATGACCCTCGATATGGGAACGGTGGTAGCCGGGACAAAATATCGGGGTGAGTTTGAAGATCGGCTGAAGAAGATCATGGATGAAATCAGGCAAGCTGGAAACGTGATCCTGTTCATCGATGAATTGCATACATTAATTGGAGCGGGAGGAGCGGAAGGAGCGATCGATGCTTCCAACATTTTGAAACCTGCTTTAGCCCGGGGCGAATTGCAGTGCATCGGGGCAACCACTTTAGATGAATATCGGAAATATATTGAAAAAGATGCTGCATTGGAACGCCGTTTCCAACCTATTAAGGTAGAAGAACCGACACAAGAGGATACGATTCAGATCTTGAAAGGGCTTAGGGATCGTTACGAAGCCCATCATCGGGTAAAGATTACCGATGAAGCCATCGAAGCGGCTGTTCGCCTTTCGGATCGTTACATTACCGACCGTTTCCTTCCCGATAAAGCGATTGACTTGATCGATGAGGCTGCTTCCAGAGTTCGCCTCAATGCTTATACCATTCCACCCAATCTGAAACAGATTGAAAAAGAACTGGAGGAAGTGAAGAAGGAGAAGGACGCTGCGGTACAGAGCCAAGAGTTTGAAAAGGCGGCCGCGTTAAGGGATAAGGAACAGCGCTTGCGGGATTCGTTAGAGCAAACGAAGAAAGAATGGAAGGAGAAGCAGGGACAAACCGATTCAGAGGTGACCCCGGAAGATATCGCCCAAGTGGTGGCCAATTGGACCGGCATTCCTGTCGTTCAACTGCAACAGGAAGAAACGGAGCGCCTGCTTCATATGGAAGATATCTTGCATAAACGGGTGATCGGGCAGGAAGAGGCGGTACGGAGTGTGGCCCGTGCCATACGACGCGCTCGGGCCGGCCTTAAAGATCCGAAACGGCCGATCGGTTCCTTCATTTTCCTTGGACCTACCGGGGTGGGGAAGACGGAATTGGCCCGTGCGTTGGCGGAGGCCATGTTTGGGGATGAGGAAGCCATGATCCGGATCGACATGTCCGAATATATGGAGAAACATTCCACCTCCCGGCTTGTCGGCTCTCCTCCCGGATATGTAGGATATGAAGAAGGGGGACAATTGACGGAGAAGGTACGGCGCAAGCCTTATTCGGTCGTGCTCTTTGACGAGATTGAGAAAGCCCATCCGGAAGTATTTAATATTCTGCTGCAGGTATTGGAGGATGGACGTTTAACGGATGGAAAAGGTCGTACCGTAGATTTTCGCAACACGATTATCATCATGACATCAAATGTCGGCCAGGAGCTCATTCGCAAGAATACCACCCTCGGGTTTACGGTTCATCAGCAAGAGGCCAATTATGAAAACATGAAGACCAAGGTGATGGAAGAACTAAAGAGGACTTTTCGGCCTGAATTCCTGAACCGGATTGATGAGATCATTGTCTTCCATGCTCTGGAAGAGGCTCAGATTAAAGAGATCGTTCGCTTGATGGCGGAAGAGATCAGGGCCCGCTTAAAGGAGCAAGGCATAGACTTTACGTTATCTGAAGAGGTTGTTTCCTGGATCGCGAAGCAGGGATTTGATCCCCAATATGGGGCGCGGCCGATTCGCCGTTCTTTGCAGCGGCAAATTGAGGACCGTCTTTCCGAGGAATTACTGAAGGGAACCATTCACAAAGGAGATGTGGTGCACTTTGACCTTAAGGGGGATGAAATCGTCGTAGCCAGCACCGACCAACAGGCGGTTTCCTCCTGATCTAGCGTTTTACATCCGGCAACGGTCCATTGAGTAGGTAGGAGGGGGCGGGAGCCTCCTCCCTTTTCATGCCCTCCTTTTCTCCTTCCTCCTCATCGATGTAAACCGATACTTCTCTTTATTCCTTCGATTAACGAATCCTCCTTGGAATTACGATATTAAAGAATGAAACGTTGTGGAAAAAAATATAAGATAAAGATGAAAGAAAAAAATGAACAGGGAAGGTTTTTAAACAAATGGGGAAAACCAAAAGTAAATTTGTCTGCCAGCAGTGTGGTTATGAATCGGCGAAATGGATGGGGCGTTGTCCCGGTTGTTCCGAATGGAATACCATGGTGGAAGAGAGGGAGGAAAAAGAAGAAAAACGATGGCTCTCCCACAGGATGGAAAAGCCCATTCCTTTCAACGAAGTAAAAGGGGAAACCGCTCCTAGAATTCAGATAGGGTTTAGGGAACTGGACAGGGTATTGGGTGGAGGCATCGTCCCGGGTTCATTTACGCTAGTAGGCGGTGATCCAGGGATCGGGAAATCGACCCTTCTTTTGCAAGCCACCCATCAGTTTGCCCGGGAAGGGCGGAAGGTTCTCTATGTCTCCGGGGAAGAATCGCCGGCGCAGATCCGTCTCAGGGGAGAACGGTTAGGGATTAAAAATGAGAATCTCTTTCTCATGGCAGAAACGAACGTCGAAACCATTATTGAAGAGGCAAAAAAATTAAAACCAACCCTTGTGATTATTGATTCGATTCAGACGATGTTTCTCCCTGAAATCTCCTCCGCACCCGGAAGTGTCTCCCAGGTTCGGGAAACGGCGGCTGCCCTCCTTCGATTTACAAAACGTGAAGAAATTGCTACCATTTTAGTAGGCCACGTGACGAAACAGGGAGAGATTGCGGGGCCGCGTATTTTAGAACATATGGTGGATACGGTTCTCTATTTTGAAGGAGAGGCTCATCACACCTATCGAATTCTGAGAACGGTAAAAAATCGTTTCGGTCCCACCCATGAGATGGGCGTGTTTGAAATGAAAGAGAAAGGGCTTGTAGAAGTACAAAATCCCTCCGAATTATTTTTATCTGAGCGGTCTCTGGCGGCTGCAGGTGCAAGCATTACCGCCACCATGGAAGGGACAAGACCCATTTTAGTAGAGATCCAAGCTCTCCTTTCGCCCACCCTTTTCCCGACTCCCCGCAGGGTGGCTACAGGCCTTGACTACAATCGTGTCGCGATGATCCTTGCCGTATTGGAAAAAAGAGCAGGGATCCTTCTGGGTTCCCAGGACGCTTATGTTAATGTGGTTGGAGGCATGAGGTTAAATGACCCGGCTGCCGATCTCGCGATTGCATTAAGTTTAGTTTCTAGCTACCGAGATCGCCCCATTCCTTACCATGATCTTCTGATTGGGGAGGTGGGATTGACGGGGGAGATCAGAGGGGTGCCCCGTGTTGAGCAGCGAATACAAGAAGCCTATCAGATGGGCATAAAAAGGGTGATTCTCCCGCGTATTAATCTTCAGGGGATCGAATTTCCGGGGGAAATGAAGGTGAGCGCTGTTGAGACGCTGACAGAGGCAATCGATGAAGTTTTAGGAAGGTAGGGGTAGCGATGATCGAAGGGAAGGCGGAAATGAATAAGGTGGACCCATATAAAGCCGATTCAGCAAAAATAGGGCACGGTAAAGGGGAATCGGCAAAGCCGGATCTCATTAAACAGGAATTGGGAAAAGGAGAACCGGGGAGGGCAGAACCAAAAAGCGAGGAGATTATGAATCAAGTATTGGCCATGATTGCTCCAGGAACGGAATTACGGGAGGGGTTGGAGAATATCCTGCGGGCGAAGACCGGTGGCCTTATCGTGGTTGGCGACACACCGGAAGTTCTTTCCCTTTGCGATGGAGGGTTTAATCTTCAATGCGATTTTTCACCGTCGCACATTTATGAACTGGCGAAGATGGACGGAGCGATCGTATTAAGTGAAGACGCGAAACGAATCATCTATGCCAATACGCAGCTCATCCCCGATTCTTCGATTCCCTCTTTAGAGACGGGTACGAGGCATCGGACTGCAGAAAGGACTGCGAAGCAGACGGGAAAACTGGTCATCGCCATCTCGCAAAGGAGAAATGTAATTACCATCTACAAAGGGAATCTTCGCTACACGTTGAAGGAAATCAGCGTGATCCTGGCGAAAGCAAACCAGGCCTTACAAACCTTGGAGAAATACAAAGCGGTCCTAGACCAAACCTTAAGCAACCTTTCCGCCTTGGAATTTGAGGAACTGGTTACCCTCCAGGAAGTGGCGATCGTCTTGCAACGAATCGAATTGGTTCTCCGTATTAAAGGGGAAATTCTTCGGTATATTCGAGAACTGGGGGTAGAAGGGCGGCTGATTCAGATGCAATTGGAAGAACTGGTCGCCAATGTGGATGAGGAGGCCATCATGCTGATTCGAGACTACATACGGGAAACAGATCAAAGAAAGCCGGAAGAGATTCTCATGGCCATGAAACAACTTACCTCGGAGGAAATCCTGGATCGCCTCAACATACTCCGCGTCCTTGGATATTCCGGAAACAATACGATACTGGATGAACCCATTCAGGCGAGAGGATACAGGCTTCTCCATCGCATCCCCCGACTGCCCATGGCCATCATTCAGAATCTCATCGTTCATTTTCAGTCATTAACTCGAATCGTTTCTGCCTCCATTGAAGAGCTGGATGAAGTGGAGGGAATAGGAGAAATCCGGGCTCGGGCCATAAAGGAAGGGTTTAAAAGGATTCAACAACAAGTTTTTTTGGAACGCCATCTCTAATTTGCTACCTCTATGAAACCTTTTTTGAAGACTCTGCGTAATTTAGATAGAAGGATTCCCAACCGGCGCCAAAAAATAAAATAGATATTGACGAGAAATGAAAAATAGTGTAAAATGACTATTTCTGAATTTGACACGGCCTGGAGTTTATGATATCCTGTTTATGGATATTCTTTCATAAGGAGGCCCTCATGTTGTTCAATATTGGCGATAAAGTGGTTTATCCCATGCATGGAGCGGGCATCATCGAATCAATTGAGGAGAAGGAGATCTTAGGCGAGACGAGGCGCTATTATGTGATGCGCATCCCTGTTGGCAATATGAAAGTAATGATTCCTATGGATAATGTGGAAAGCATTGGCCTCAGGGAAGTTAGCGACCATGAATCGGTCTTAAGGGTGGAAGATATTCTTACCAGGGAAGAAACGCCGATGTCCACCAATTGGAACCAGCGTTATCGTGCCAATATGGATAAGGTAAAAAGCGGAGACATTCTCGAAGTGGCAGAAGTTGTAAAAAACCTGACACTCCGCGAAAGACAGAAGGGTCTCTCAACGGGTGAAAGAAAGATGCTGGATAATGCGAGACAGATTCTCGTAAGTGAGCTGGTATTGGCGAAGGAGATGGATGCAGAACAGGCGTACCAATGGTTAGAAGATAAAATTCTTCACCGAAATGCGTCCCTGTGACGCGTTTTTTCCTTCTCTTTTTGGTCAATACTAGATGAGGAGGTGAACCAATGTGATTGTCAGAAGAACTGTCCAATTATTTTTCTTGATCTTAGGTGGTGTGCTGGGGTATCATCTGATTCCTCCCCTTTTTAAGATACTAAATCCATGGCTTAATCTCGGAGATCTGATGTATCAGGAATATATCGGAGCGGCCATTGGGGCTCTTATTTTTCTGGCGGCCGTTGTTTGGCTCTCAGATTCCTTTGTCCAGGCCTTTAAGTGGGTAGAGGATCGGATCATTCGAATTCACGTCTCGGATCTTCTCTTTGGGACATTAGGTCTAATCCTTGGCCTTATTATAGCCTTTTTATTATTTCTTCCTTTACAACAAATCCCCTATGTGAATACCTTCCTTCCTGTTTTTATTTCCGTGCTCCTCGGTTATCTTGGCTTCCAAGTAGGCTATAAGAAAAAGGATGAAATTCTCACCTTTTTATCCATGCCGAAGGGGAAAGATAAAGGGGAGGGAAAAGAGCGTCAGACGGAACTAAAGCTTCTCGATACGAGCGTCATCATTGACGGGCGGATTGCCGACATTTGCCATACCGGTTTCCTGGAAGGGACCTTGGTCATTCCCCAATTTGTTCTGGAAGAGTTACAGCATATTGCGGATTCTTCGGATGTATTGAAGCGGAATCGAGGTCGCCGGGGACTAGATATCTTAAATCGCATTCAAAAGGAAAAAAATGTTAAAGTAATCATCTACGAACAAGATTTTGAAGAGATACAGGAAGTGGACAGCAAGCTGGTTAAGCTTGCCAAAGTTTTGTCCGGCAAAGTCTTAACCAATGATTTTAACCTAAATAAAGTGTGCGAGCTACAGGGAATTCCCGTATTAAATATAAACGATTTAGCCAACGCTGTGAAACCCATCGTCTTGCCGGGAGAGGAGCTAACGGTTCAAGTGATCAAAGACGGGAAAGAACATGGGCAAGGCGTAGCATATCTGGATGATGGAACCATGATCGTCGTCGAAGGGGGAAAGGACTTCATCGGCGAACATGTGGATGTAATGGTAACCTCCGTTTTGCAAACCTCCGCAGGGAGAATGGTTTTTGCCAAACCGAAGTTGTTGGAGAAGGCTCTCTAAGCCCGATTTCGTTTTCAATAAAAGTGAGGGGTATTTTTGACAAAGAGAGAAGAAGAGCGGGAGAGAAAGAATGGGGAAGAGTTTTTAAACTCCGATCAGCATAGAACGGGTCTCGTGGTGGTGGCGGCAGGGAACAGCCGCAGGATGGGAGAAGGAATAAGGAAACCTTACTTGCCCCTTGGGCCCCATCCTCTCCTCATTCATACCCTGCGGGCATTTCAAGAGACTCAGGAGCTTACCAAGAAGGTGCTGGTCATACACCCGGAGGAGCGGGAACGGACGGAGAAACTCCTCCTGAAATACGGCATAGATGACTACGAACTTGCTGTCGGTGGTGAACTACGGCAGGAAAGTGTACAAAGAGGTCTTTCCTTACTCGGAGATGGGGTAGAATACGTCTTAATCCACGATGGAGCCAGGCCTTTTGTTTCCCCATCCCTTCTCAGGCGAATATTGAACCAGGTATGGTTGAGGGGAGCGGTGATCCCGGTCATCCCGGTCTTGGATACGGTGAAGAAGGTGGACGCTGAAGGAAGAGTGATTCATTCCGTCGACCGGGAGCTCTTAAGGGCTGCCCAGACTCCCCAGGCTTTTTCTCTCCCCCTCCTCAAAGAGGTGATGGAGAAAGTGGCGAAGACGGGAGAGATCTACACCGATGAAGCCTCGATGATGGAGAGCATGGGAATTCCTGTCTACACTGTAGAGGGAGAGAAGATCAATTTTAAGATTACCACACCGGAAGACCTCCTTGTTGCAGAAGCATGGGTGAAAGAAAGGTGGGGAAACTCTTGAGAATTGGCCACGGCTTTGACGTTCACGCCTTTTCACCCCGTCGCCCACTCATTCTAGGAGGGATCGAGATTCCCCATGAAAAAGGGCTGATCGGCCATTCCGATGCCGATGTTCTTCTACACGCCATTGCCGATGCGATTTTGGGCGCCCTGGCCATGGGAGATATCGGCAAGTTCTTTCCAGACACCGATCCTGCCTATAAGGGGGCGGATAGCAAGGAACTATTGCGACATGTTTGGAAGATGGCCAGGGAAAGGGGATATGTGTTAGGCAATCTGGATTGTACCATCCTAGCACAAAAACCTCGCATCGCTCCTTATATTCCAGCCATGAAACGTACCATAGCCGACATTCTTCAAGGGACTGAGGAGGAGATTAACGTAAAGGCGACGACGACCGAAAGGCTTGGTTTTGTGGGCAGAGAGGAAGGAATTGCCGCCGAGGCCGTCCTCCTTCTTCGCAGAGAAGGCACGTAAGGAATAAACCGAAAAAGATGCGGGTTTTTGTTGTGAAGGTTCGCACGTCTGAAAGCACCTCCTTCGTTTTTATGTAGGCGGTGCTTTTTCCTTATTCCAACGTTTACTTTTGCATGAGAAAGAGGTTAAATAGAGTAAGGATCCAGGGATATGACTTAAAGTAAAATCAGTCGCAGAACGTTGATCAGGGAAATCCACATCTTTGGGGGGATAAAGATTGGCGAATAACGTGCGAGTCAGATATGCTCCCAGCCCAACCGGGCATTTACATATTGGAGGAGCGCGTACGGCATTATTTAATTATCTTTTTGCGAAACGGTACGGGGGAAAATTTATCATCCGCATAGAAGATACCGATATGAAACGGCATGTGGCCGATGCGGAACGAAGTCAGTTGGACAACCTTCGTTGGCTGGGGATCGAATGGGATGAGAGCGTGGATAAAGATGGGGGGTATGGTCCTTACCGTTCCATGGAGCGTCTACATCTCTACCAACCCTTCTTGGAACGATTATTGGCTGAGGGAAAGGCGTATCCATGTTTTTGTAGCGAAGAGGAATTACTGGCGGAAAGGGAGGCGCAGCGAGCCGCTGGGGAAACACCCCGTTATTCCGGGAAGTGCAGTCTCCTTTCCCCAGAGGAAAGGGAGCGAAGAATGGCCGAAGGAATCCCCTACGCGATCCGTTTCCGTGTTCCTAAAGGGGTGGAGCTTTCTTTCACCGATTTGATCCGGGGGTTTGTTTCTTTTCGCTCCGATGATATCGGTGATTTTGTCATTGTAAAACAGGATGGAGCGCCGACGTATAATTTTGCCGTTACCATAGACGATATGCTGATGGAGATCTCCCACGTGATACGGGGTGAAGAACACCTTTCCAACACACCTCGCCAGCTTCTCATCTATCGGGCGCTCGGGGCAAAAGCGCCTGAATTCGCCCACCTGCCTCTCATCCTAAACCAAGATCGCCAGAAGATGAGTAAGCGGGATGAATCGATCATACAATTCGTGGAACAGTATCGGGAGATGGGGTATCTGCCCGAGGCCATCATTAACTTCTTAAGCCTCCTGGGTTGGTCTCCGGAGGGAGAACGAGAGATTTTTTCATTAAAAGAGCTGGAAGAAATTTTTAGCATTGAGCGGGTTTCCAAAAGTCCTGCCGTCTTTGACACGGATAAGCTGGCATGGATGAACAATCACTACATGAAGGAGGCCGATCCGGCCCTGATCACGGAGCAGGCTCTACCCCATCTTGTGAAAGCCGGATATATTGAAGAACCGATCACGGAGGAGAAGAGGAGATGGGTGGGGCAACTTGTGGCTCTCTATCAGGAAAAGTTGCATTACGCCGCAGAGATCGTTCCATTCACCAAGATGTTCTTTGAAGAACCTTCCTCGTGGGATGACGAAGCGATGGAAATCATGAACGGTTCGGGAGTGAGGGAGGTCCTTTCTTCCTTTCTTCGAAAACTGGAGGAGGAGAAGGGATTTACCCCTGAGAATGTGAAGGAATTACTAAAAGAAGTACAAAAGGAAACAGGCCAAAAGGGGAAAAATCTCTTCATGCCCATTCGTGTGGCGGCGACGGGAGAGGTGTATGGCCCCGACTTAAACCATACGCTCTCCCTCCTGGGAAGGGAGAACGTAAAGAAACGTCTCCTTGCTTCCTTGTCAAAGACCAAATAAGAAGTTACAATAGAACCAACTCCACAGAGGGATCGCTATAAAAGGGGAGGACGAGGATGCCTGCGCCTCATCGCTGTCCTAACCGTGGGATGAAGGAGTGGAGGCATGGCATGCGATCCGGCTTCATTTCGTGTTCCTTTTCTAAGGAGATTGGATGTAAGGATCATAAGGAGAATGCGAGGATCAGGAGAGTAACGCTCGGTTTCTTCCCAGAGAGGGCGAGAGGGTGGAACCGCCTAAGGAACCTATGCGTGAAATGCACCTGGGAGCAGGAAGCTGAAAAGTCTCTTCTCCGTGAGAGAGCCTAAGTAAGCCGCCCCGTTACCCGCGTTAAGGGATTAAGCGATGCCTACGATCGATTTTTGGGCATAAGCAGGGTGGAACCGCGGGAGTACCGTCTCTGGAGAAGAGACGGTTTTATTTTTTATAAGGGAGGGATGGGGATGCTAAGAAGAATAAGGGAAGATATTGAAGCGGTTTTAGACCGGGATCCGGCAGCGAGAAACTGGTTGGAGGTGATCCTCACCTATCCAGGACTTCATGCCCTCTGGGGATACCGGATCGCCCATTGGTTATGGAACCACAAACTTCGCCTGGTTGCCCGCCTCCTCTCCCTCTGGATGAGGTGGTTTACAGGCATTGAAATTCATCCGGCCGCCGTGATCGGGCGAAAATGTTTTATCGATCATGGAATGGGAGTGGTGATTGGCGAAACCTGTGAAATCGGAGACTCGGTCACGATCTATCAGGGAGTTACCCTTGGGGGGACCGGGAAGGAAACAGGGAAAAGGCACCCGACGATCGGAAATCATGTCCTCATTGCCACCGGGGCGAAGGTCTTAGGCTCCATTAAGGTGGGGGACTATGTGAAGATCGGTGCCGGTTCGGTCGTGTTAAAAGATGTTCCCCCCCATTCCACGGTGGTGGGCATACCAGGGCGAATCGTGATCCAGAATGGCCGCAGGGTGAAAGATGATTTTAACCAGATTAACTTGCCGGACCCTATTGCGGAAGATTGCGACGACCTCAGAAAAGAGCTTCAGCTGCTGCGGAAAGAGTTGGAAGAACTGCGGAGAGAGATGAAAGGGGTACTCAAACATGACATTACGAATTTATAACACGATGACCGGGGAAAAAGAAACTTTTATTCCTCAACGAGAGGGGGAAGTAGGCATCTATGTATGCGGTCCCACCGTCTATAACTACATTCATGTGGGAAATGGCCGGATGGCCGTCGTTTTCGACGTCGTTCGCCGGTATTTTCTCTACCGGGGGTACAAAGTTCGCTATGTCCAAAATTATACCGATGTAGATGATAAACTGATCCGTGCGGCCCAGGAGATGAAGCTTACCGTCCCTGAAGTGGCGGAACGGTTTATCGCCGCTTATCAAGAGGATCTAAGAGCCCTTGGTGTAAAACCGGCAGATGTTCATCCCCGGGTGACGGAACATATGGAGGAGATCATCCGTTTCATCAAAGGCCTGGTGGAGAAAGGGTTGGCCTATGAAGCGAAGGGGGATGTTTACTATCGGGTGAGCTCATTTCCGGAGTATGGAAAATTATCTCATCAATCCATCGAGGATCTCCGCTCAGGAGCTCGGGTAGAGATTGGGGAAAATAAAGAGAACCCTCTTGATTTTGCGCTGTGGAAAAAGGCGAAGGAAGGAGAGATCTCCTGGGAAAGCCCCTGGGGAGAGGGGCGCCCTGGGTGGCATATTGAATGCTCGGCGATGTCCATGAAATACCTGGGGGAAAGCTTTGACATTCACGGAGGAGGGAGAGATCTATGCTTTCCCCATCACGAGAATGAAATCGCCCAGTCGGAAGGGCTAACAGGTAAACCCTTGGCCCGCTACTGGATGCATAACGGCTATGTGAATATAAACCATGAGAAGATGTCCAAATCCTTGGGAAATGTCGTCTTAGTGAGAGATGTGATTAAAGAAGTCGGGGGAGAGGTTTTGCGTTTCTTCTACCTGAACAGCCATTACAGAAATCCGATTCACTTCAGTCGGGAGGTTTTGGAACAGGCGAAAAACGGATTAGATCGGATTAAAAATGCGGTCCAAAATCTCTCCTACCTTGAGCCCATGGGAGAGGAAGGCGAAGGAAGCGCATCACTGTTCGGCGACTTAGAAATTCTTCGTTATCGCTTCATCGAAAAGATGGATGATGACTTCAATACACCTGATGCCATCGCCGTCCTCTTTGACTTAGTCAAATTGGCCAACACCTATGGTACAAAACCCCGGTGGATGAAAAGTGAGGTAAAGGCGATTCTCTCCCTCTTCCAGGAATGGGGGGAGGTTTTAGGCCTATCCTTGAAAGAGTCAAAAGAGCTGCTCGACGAAGAAATTGAAAGGTATATTGCCATTCGGAATGAAGCCAGACTCGCCAGAGATTTCGCCAAAGCGGATGCGATCCGGGACTTGCTGAAAGAAAAAGGGATCCTTTTGGAAGATACGCCGCAAGGAATCCGTTGGCGCAGGGGGTAAAAATGGAGGGATATTTTCATAAAAATCCTTTGGAGCGGAATCCTGCCCTTTTAAACGCCCTTACCTTAGCTTATCTGGGGGATTCCGTTTATGAAGTTTACGTCCGTTATACCCTGATCGCCCAGGGAAAAGTAAATCCTCACCGCCTTCACCGTGAAGCGATCCGCTTTGTGGCGGCCAAAGGACAAAGTAGGCAATTGGAGCGGATCAAAGAAGAACTAACAACGGAAGAAGAAGCGATCGTCAGGAGAGCAAGGAATTCAAAGCCTAGCCATTCCCCTAAACATGCCGTGATGAAAGATTATCTCCAGGCAACCGCCTTTGAAGCTTTAATCGGTTATCTTTTTCTCACGGGCAAAAAAGAGCGGATGGAAGAGCTGATTGATCTGGGGATCGAAGAAATCCTGAAGGAGGCGGAATCGAAGTGAACTTAGAAGAAATCATCTACGGGAAAAATCCGGTGATCGAAGCGATTCGCTCCGGCAGGGCGATCAACAAAATCTGGGTCGCTGAAGGGATAAAACCGAGTGCCGTGAAGGGCATTTACGAAGAAGCGAAAAAAAGGGGGATCGTCATTCAACAGGTACCTCGGAGCAGGCTGGATCAGGCGGCGGAAACGAAAAATCACCAAGGCATCCTGATCTTTCTCGCCGCCCACTCGTATTATGAATTGGATGACTTATTACGCTTGACACGTCAAATGGACACGCCTCCCTTTTTCATCATGCTGGATGGCATTGAAGATCCCCATAACCTTGGATCAATCCTGCGTTCCGCCGACGGTGCCGGACTTCATGGGGTGATGATCCCGAAGCGGCGGGCCGCGCCCCTGACCCCTGCCGTGGCGAAAAGCTCTGCCGGAGCAATTGAATACGTTCCGGTTGCGCGGATTACTAATTTGTCGCAGGCGATCGATGAACTGAAAGAAAACGGGTTTTGGGTGATCGGGACCGATGCCAATGCAAAGACCGATTATCGGGAGGCTGATTACACCAGGCCTACACTCCTCGTGATTGGAAATGAAGGGAAGGGAATAAGCCGTTTGGTTAAAGAAAAGTGCGATTTCCTCGTAAAACTGCCCATGATGGGGAAGGTCTCTTCCCTTAATGCTTCGGTCGCCGCCGCCCTTCTCATGTATGAGGGAATGCGGCAGAGAAATCCGTTAAGGCGGTAGGAACGATGGAGGAAATCCTGATTGTTGATGGGTATAACATCATCGGGGCATGGCCTAAGTTACGCCAGCTAAAAGAATCAGGCCATTTAGAAGAAGCGAGAAGACAACTGATTGAAATATTGGCTGAATATCAATCTTTTAGTGGGAGGAAGGTCATCGTGGTCTTCGATGCCCATCAAGTTTATGGAAGGGAAAAGAGCCTTCGGATCCACCGGATTGATGTTTATTTTACCGGGGAAAAGGAGACGGCGGATGAATGGATCGAACGATTCGTCAAGAGAAAAAAAAGTAGACGGAATCAGCTTTTTGTAGCCACTTCCGACGAAACGGAACAAAGGGTCATCTTTGGGGGAGGGGCTCTTCGGATCTCTGCGAGGGAACTATTAAATGAAATGGAACGAGGAAAAGAGAAGATACGCGAGCAAATGGAAAAAGAGAGGGAAAAACCGGTGCCGGGGAGAAATGTGGCAGAACGTCTTCATCCCGATTTGGTAAAATTCTTAGAAAAATTCCGCCGCAACTAAGAGACCATTATTGACGGTTTAACTTAACATAAAGTATAATCTTTGTAACAAAGGCGTTTGGGGACAGGAGACACCGTGATGGAAGAGAAAAAACTCGCGCAAACGGAAATGGAACTGATTCCTGACGAAGAGATCGTAGAACGGGTTCGGGATGGAGATAACCAGGCTTTAGAATGGCTGATCGAAAGATACCGAAATTTTGTCCGCACAAAAGCCCGTTCCTATTTTCTCATCGGGGCGGACCGGGAGGACATTATTCAAGAGGGGATGATCGGTCTCTTTAAGGCCATTCGGGACTATAAGGGGGATAAATTAACCTCTTTTAAAGCCTTTGCCGAAATGTGCATTACCCGTCAGATGATTACGGCCATCAAAACGGCTACCCGCCAGAAGCACATCCCTCTAAACTCCTACATATCGTTGGACAAGCCCATGTACGAAGAGGACTCGGACCGGACTCTTTTGGACGTGATCGAAGCCACCCGACTTACCGATCCTGAGATGCTGATGATTTATAGGGAAGAATTTAATGATATGGAATATAAAATGAGTGAGATATTAAGCGAATTGGAAAAGAAAGTGTTGATGCTCTATCTTGACGGCCGCTCCTACCAAGAAATTGCCGTTGATTTGGACAGGCACGTGAAATCGATCGATAACGCCTTGCAGAGGGTGAAGAGAAAACTGGAGCGCTACCTTGAGTTTCGGGATGTCATCGGAAAACTGCAAACATGAAGGGGGAAACCAGGCGTTAAGCCTGGTTTTCCTCTTGGGAGGGAAAATAACTGTTGACATATACGCTTTACTTGTGATAATGTTTTTAAGGTATTCAAAAAAGTCCCTTAACAGATGGAAACGGTCAGGGAGGTGTCAATCCATTGCGCGTCATTGTAACGTTGGCATGTACAGATTGTAAACAACGGAACTATACCACGACTAAAGATAAAAAGAAACACCCGGATCGGTTGGAAACACGTAAGTATTGCAAATTCTGCAATCACCATACAATTCATCGAGAGACCAGATAAAGGGTGGGGGTGGTATTGTGGGCTTCTTGGCAAGGCTTGGGGCAAGTTTTAAAAGAACAGGGGTTTTTTTTAGGGATAGTTGGCAAGAATTAAAAAAAGTACGCTGGCCCTCTCGCAAAGAGATGGTAAGTTACACCATTGTGGTCCTCGTAACCGTCACGATGGTGGCGATCTTTTTTTATATCCTCGATATCATTTTCAGTACCGTGGTGAAATGGATTACCGGTTGAGAAACCGCCGGAAGAGAGAAAGGGAGATCCACAGGGATGGAAAAGCGCTGGTATGTGGTGCATACTTATTCAGGATATGAGAATAAGGTAAAAACCAATCTGGAGAAGCGGGTCGAATCGATGGAGATGGCCGATAAGATCTTCAGAGTAGTGGTTCCCGTGGAAGAAGTTCAGGAAAACAAGAACGGCAAGCAGAAAATCGTAGCCCGCAAGATCTTCCCTGGATATGTTTTGGTGGAAATGATCATGACCGACGACTCCTGGTATGTGGTTCGCAATACCCCGGGAGTAACCGGCTTTGTTGGTTCGACCGGTTCCGGCTCAAAACCGATTCCCCTATTGCCTGAAGAGGCGGAGCGAATTCTTCAATCCATGGGGATTGTGGATGCCAAACCGCAATTCGATGTTAACATCAATGAGACGGTTCGGGTGAAATCAGGCCCCTTCGCCGACCTCGTAGGGAAGGTAGAAGGGATCGAGCCGGAGAAGCAGAAGGTACGTGTCCTTGTCAACATGTTTGGGCGGGAAACGCCCGTCGAATTCGATTTCACACAAGTTGAGAGGATTTGACGACCTACCCCACCCCTTGATTTAAGAGGATCACTATGCTAATTTTATAATGTTTGCATCGTGGGAGGGACTTTCCCGCATACCACATTTTGCTTGAGGAGGTGTCGAACATGGCGAAAAAAGTGATTAAAGTGGTGAAATTACAGATTCCCGCGGGGAAGGCAAATCCTGCTCCGCCTGTGGGGCCTGCCCTTGGTCAAGCGGGTGTAAATATCATGGCATTTGTAAAGGAATTTAACGCTCGAACGGCTGAACAAGTCGGGTTGATTATCCCGGTGGAGATCACCGTGTATGAGGACCGTTCTTTTACCTTCATAACAAAGACTCCTCCTGCTGCGGTACTCCTGAAGAAAGCGGCCGGGATTGAATCCGGTTCCGGTGAGCCCAATCGGAAAAAAGTGGCCACTCTTAAAAGGGCTAAGGTTCGTGAAATTGCAGAGCTGAAGATGCCCGATCTCAATGCGGCCAGTGTAGAGGCGGCGATGAGAATGGTTGAGGGGACGGCGCGCAGCATGGGGATCGTAATCGAAGACTGATTGCGTCCAAGCGTGGGAGGGTTAACCCGTAAATACCACCAAAGGAGGATAGAAAATGGCAAAACACGGGAAGAAGTATTTAGAAGCCTTGAAGTTAGTGGATGTGAATAAGCTGTATGCTCCGGAAGAAGCCGTCGACCTGGTGAAGAAAACCGCTACGGTTAAATTTGATGCCACCGTCGAATTAGCGGTTCGCCTCGGTGTTGACGTGAAAAAAGCGGATCAGCAGATTCGCGGTGCGATCGTCCTACCCCACGGAACGGGAAAGACGGCGCGCGTTCTTGTCTTTGCCAAAGGGGAAAAAGCGAAGGAAGCCGAGCAAGCGGGCGCCGACTTTGTGGGAGATGATGACTTAATCAATAAAGTGGCGCAAGGTTGGTTTGATTTTGATGTCGTGGTAGCCACCCCCGATATGATGGGGGCGGTAGGTAAATTAGGACGCCTATTAGGTCCGAAGGGCCTTATGCCAAACCCGAAGACCGGGACGGTTACGTTTGACCTCGAAAGAGCAATCAAAGAGATTAAAGCAGGTAAAGTGGAGTACCGTACGGACAAAACAGGGAATGTTCATGTGCCGATAGGAAAGGTATCTTTCGATTCCCATAAATTGGTCGAAAACCTAAAAACCATCGTGGAACAATTAATACGCGTTAAGCCTGCGACGGCGAAAGGTATCTATCTCCGCAACATTACCCTGACCTCTACGATGGGACCGGGTATTAAAGTAGATCCAAACGCTTTTTGATCCAAAGGTTGACGTAATTCCGATGATCTGCTAAACTAATGCAGTCGTAAAAAAAGTGAATCATTCGCTGCCGTAGACAGAAGGGGTCGCAAGACTTAATCTTCCCTTCCGAGGTGGGTTTAATCTTAGGATGAAAAGCCCTCTTATGTCTATGGAGGGCTTTTACGTTTTATGAGGAGGTGTTTAGAACGTGCCGATCCGCGAGGAGAAAGTTGCAGTTGTTAATGAGATAAGGACAAAGCTAAAAGAGAGCCTCAGCACCGTCGTTACCGATTACCGGGGGCTTACCGTAGCCGAAGCAACGGAGCTTAGAAAACAACTTCGGGAAGCGGGGGTCGATTTTAAGGTCTACAAGAACACCCTCGCCCGCCGCGCTACCGCCGAAGTGGGAATGACGGAACTGGATCCTTATTTAATAGGACCTACCGCGATCGCTTTTAGTCATCAAGACGTGGTTGCCCCGGCGAAAATTCTGACGGAGTTTGCCAAAAAACATGAGGCCCTCCAGATTAAAGCGGGCGTCATCGAAGGGAAAGTGGTAACTCCGGAAGATTTGAAGGTGATTGCCGACCTCCCGCCCCGGGAAGGGCTTTTGTCCATGCTGCTTAGCGTCATGCAAGCGCCGCTTCGTAACCTGGCGTTGGCCATTAAAGCAGTGGCCGACCAAAAAGAGTCGCAACAAGCCTAAAACGGATCTTGTAGTAGTATAAATTTATGGAAAAATAGAGGAGGAATAGAGGATGGATAAGGCGCAATTTATTGATGCCATCAAGGGAATGACGGTCCTTGAATTAAATGAATTGGTTAAAGCGATTGAAGAAGAGTTTGGTGTAAAGGCTGCGGCGCCTGTTGCGGTGGCTGCGGCGGCCGGCGGCGCTGCCCCGGCAGAGGCTCAGGAGCAGACCGAATTTAATGTGATCCTCGCCAGCCCCGGCGGTTCTAAGATCAATGTGATTAAAGTGGTTCGTGAAATCACCGGGCTGGGCTTGAAGGAAGCGAAGGATTTGGTTGATAATGCTCCGAAACCCATTAAAGAAGGAGTGAATAAGGAAGAAGCGGAAGCGATCAAGGCGAAGCTGGAAGAAGCAGGTGCAACCGTAGAGCTAAAATAGAGAAACATGAAGGCGAGAGAGAGGGGAGCCCAAAGGGGGCTCCTCTTCTCCGTTTTCCCTTTAATCTTTGGAGGAAAGCGCGAGGTGCCATCGACATGGACCATTACTTTACCCCTCAGCCATCGGGAGAACATGAAATCAGGGAAATCTCGTACACCTTTCATGGGAAGGAGCTTATTTTTTATACCGATGCCGGTGTGTTTGCCCGAGATCATGTCGATTTCGGGACTTCGCTCTTAATACAAGAGATGGGAATCGATGAAGAGGATCTGGTCCTCGATTTGGGTGCCGGATATGGTCCGATCGGCATAGCTGCGGCGTGCCTGGCGAAAAAAGGAAAGGTCTACATGGTGGACATAAATGAGAGAGCGATCGGATTGGCCCGGCTAAACATAAAGAAAAACAGGTTGAACAACATTGAAGCTTTGGTGAGCGACGGTGTGAAAGAGTTGCCTGAAGGGCTGCTCTTTGATGTGATCTTAACCAATCCCCCCATACGGGCGGGGAAAGAGGCGGTCTTCAGATTTTATGAAGAAGCCTATGAGCGGCTGAAAAATGGGGGAAGATTTTGGGTGGTTATCCAAAAAAAACAGGGAGCGGAATCGACCGAAAAGAAATTAAAAGGACTCTTTTCCCGGGTGGAAAAGGTTGCACAAGCGAAGGGATATCGCGTCTATCGGGCAGAAAAAAATACGTTGGAGGAATAAACGCTTGACTTTCCATTTGTCAAGTGCTATATTTTAATAATGCGAAAACAATTCCTCAATCGGGAGGGCTCTTTTTGCCTTTTTTGAATACCGTACTATAGAATGGGGAAAAATGGGATATTGGAGCTTCCTTACCGTATCTGTAACAAAAGCTTAAGGGACTAGCTTTTGTTATTTTTTGCATTACCCATTTTTACTTTTCAATCATAAGGGGTGAAGGTTCTTGGCAGGAAAGTTGGTCCAATTCGGTCACAGAACACGCAGGACGTACTCACGGATCGAAGAGGTGCTAGAGCTCCCCAACCTTATTGAGATTCAGCACCATTCCTATCGTTGGTTTCTCGATGAGGGATTACGGGAACTCTTTCGGGATATCTCGCCAATCCAGGATTTTACGGGCAACTTGCATTTGGAATTTATAGATTATACCTTGGGGGAACCGAAGTATTCCGTGGATGAGTGCAAGGAAAGGGATGCTACCTATGCTGCTCCCCTCCGCGTCCGTGTCCGTTTAATCAACCGGGAAACGGGTGAGGTAAAAGAGCAGGAAGTTTTCATGGGAGATTTCCCGCTGATGACCGAGACCGGAACCTTTATCATTAACGGAGCCGAGCGTGTGATTGTTAGTCAGCTTGTCCGCTCTCCAAGTGTTTACTTCAGCGCGAAGGTTGACAAGAACGGCAAAACCACCTATGGAGCTACCGTGATCCCAAATCGGGGGGCTTGGCTCGAATATGAAACGGATATCAAAGATTTAATGTATGTACGTATTGATCGAACCCGAAAGCTTCCTGCCACCGTCTTATTAAGGGCTTTGGGTTTTTCAAGCAATGCTGAAATCGTTAACCTCTTAGGGGAAGACCCCTTTTTGCTAAATACACTGGAGAAGGATAATACCGATTCGGTGGAGAAAGCGCTTCTTGAAATCTATGAACGACTCCGTCCAGGGGAGCCGCCTACCGTTGAAAATGCAAAGAATCTTCTCTATTCCCGGTTCTTCGACCCGAAACGGTACGACCTGGCCAATGTGGGACGATATAAAATCAATAAAAAGCTTCATATCAAAAACCGCCTTCTTAATAATCGCATTGCAGAGACGTTGGTCGATCCTGAAACGGGAGAGGTCTTGGTCGAAGCAGGGCAGTTGATCGACCGGAGAGTTCTCGACCGCTTGCTTCCTTATTTGGAAAAAGGATTAAATACGATAAAGGTGAACTTAGCCCCTAGTGTCGTGGAAGAGAGTGAGATCTATCTCCAAGTGATTCATCTCTACTCGCGGACGGAAGAGGGCAAAGTGATTAAGGTGATCTCAAACGGGAACATCGGACGGGAGGTTAAGCATCTTACTCCTGCCGATATTATTGCCGCTTTAAACTATTTTATGAATCTGTTGCACGGAATCGGAACGACGGACGACATCGATCACCTGGGGAATCGGCGACTACGGTCGGTGGGCGAGTTGCTGCAAAACCAATTCCGGATCGGTTTGGCCCGAATGGAGCGGGTGGTTCGAGAGAGGATGTCAATTCAGGACATGGATGCCGTCACGCCACAGGCTTTGATTAACATTCGGCCTGTGATCGCCGCCATCAAGGAATTTTTCGGTTCAAGTCAATTATCCCAGTTTATGGATCAAACCAATCCTTTGGCCGAGCTTACCCATAAACGGCGCCTATCCGCATTAGGCCCCGGAGGTTTGACCCGGGATCGGGCAGGTTTTGAGGTGCGGGACGTGCATCCGTCCCATTATGGGAGAATGTGTCCGATTGAGACGCCGGAAGGACCGAACATCGGCTTGATCAACTCCCTTTCCACCTATGCCCGTATCAATGAATATGGCTTCATCGAGACTCCCTATCGCCGCATCGACCCGGAGACGGGGATTGTTACCAATCATGTGGATTATTTGACCGCCGATGAGGAAGATACGTATACGATTGCCCAAGCTAATGCGGCTCTAACGGAGGATGGTCGTCTGGCTGAAGAGATCGTCATCGCCCGGCGCCGTGGAGAAATCCTTACCGTCCCCCGGGAACAGATTGACTACATGGATGTGAGCCCCAAACAGGTTGTATCCGTAGCGACCGCCTGCATTCCCTTTCTAGAGAACGATGACGCCAACCGGGCCTTGATGGGTGCGAATATGCAGCGGCAGGCTGTTCCCCTCTTGGTTCCCGAGGCTCCCTTCGTTGGAACGGGCATTGAATACAGAGCGGCAAAAGATTCCGGTGTGGTCATCGTCAGCAAGCATTCAGGAGTGGTGGAACGGGTAACCGCCAGGGAGATCTGGATTCGAAGAACGGAGATGGTGGATGGCCATGAAGTGATGGGAGATCTAGACAAGTACCGGCTTCATAAGTTTGAGCGCTCCAACCAAGGCACCTGCCTTAACCAACGTCCCATCGTCCGCAAGGGGGATCGGGTGAAGGCGGGAGATGTGATCGCCGATGGGGCATCGACGGACCGGGGAGAATTAGCTTTAGGCCGAAATGTTCTGGTCGCCTTCATGACATGGGAAGGGTACAACTATGAAGATGCAATTCTCTTGAGCGAAAACCTGGTGAAAGATGACGTCTATACCTCGATCCATATTGAAGAATACGAAACGGAAGCCAGGGACACCAAGCTAGGACCTGAAGAGATCACCCGGGATATCCCGAACGTTGGGGAAGAAGCCTTGAAAAACTTGGATGAACGGGGGATCGTTCGCATTGGAGCGGAGATTAAGGATGGGGATATCCTGGTTGGTAAAGTAACGCCCAAGGGGATGACGGAGTTAACCGCAGAAGAACGCCTCCTTCATGCCATTTTTGGGGAAAAAGCCCGTGAAGTACGAGATACTTCGTTGAAAGTGCCTCATGGGGGAGCGGGCATTGTGGTAGACGTGAAGGTCTTTACCCGGGAAAATGGGGATGAGCTCTCCCCCGGGGTGAACCAACTGGTGCGGGTTTACGTCGCCCAGAAGAGGAAGATCTCCGTGGGTGACAAAATGGCGGGTCGCCACGGGAACAAAGGGGTTGTTTCCCGCATCCTTCCCGTGGAAGACATGCCCTTCCTCCCCGATGGAACGCCCGTTGATATTGTCCTTAATCCCCTGGGTGTTCCTTCCCGGATGAACATCGGGCAGGTGTTGGAGACCCATCTTGGGATGGCGGCTCGGGCATTGGGCCTTCACATGGCGACTCCCGTCTTTGATGGCGCGAAGGAAGAGGATATATGGGATGCATTGGAAGAGGCGGGTCTTGACCGGGATGGAAAAACCGTCCTTTATGATGGGAGAACCGGTGAACCCTTTGATCACCGGGTCACCGTCGGTGTCATCTACATGTTGAAATTGGCCCACTTGGTTGATGACAAGATTCATGCCCGTTCCACAGGCCCCTACTCCTTGGTCACGCAGCAGCCTTTGGGAGGGAAAGCCCAGTTTGGCGGTCAGCGCTTTGGTGAGATGGAGGTATGGGCGCTGGAAGCTTATGGAGCGGCCTATACCTTGCAGGAGATTCTAACGGTTAAATCAGATGATCGAGTGGGACGGGTAAAAACCTATGAAGCGATCGTGAAAGGGGAGAACATTCCCGAACCGGGAGTGCCGGAGTCGTTTAAGGTGCTTCTTAAGGAACTTCAAAGCTTAGGAATGGATGTTAAGATCCTCTCCAAGGATGAAAAGGAGATTGAAATAAAAGAGCTGGATGACGATGATGAGCCCCATGTGGAGAAAATGGTCTATCTAAGCACAGGTTCGGAAGAGTCAGAGGAGTAACGAGAATCGCCTGAAGAGGAGGTCTGCCCCTTGCTGGATGTAAATAATTTTGAGTTTATGCAGATCGGTTTAGCCTCACCGGAGAAGATCCGTTCCTGGTCCTATGGAGAGGTAAAAAAACCAGAGACCATTAACTATCGGACACTCCGACCGGAGAAAGAAGGGTTATTCTGTGAGAAAATTTTTGGCCCCACGAAAGATTGGGAGTGCCACTGCGGGAAATATAAACGCGTGCGCTATAAAGGGGTGGTCTGCGACCGCTGTGGGGTAGAGGTGACCCGCTCCACGGTCCGTCGGGAGAGGATGGGGCATATCGAACTAGCCGCTCCGGTCTCCCATATCTGGTTTTTTAAGGGGATTCCCAGCCGGATGGGTCTTGTCCTCGATATGTCCCCGAGGGCTCTCGAAGAGATCATCTATTTCGCCTCCTATGTGGTGACCGATCCAGGGTTAACCTCTCTGGAGAAAAAACAGCTTCTTTCCGAGAAGGAATACCGCAGCTATCGTGAGAAATTTGGCGATGCTTTTCAGGCCGGCATGGGCGCTGAAGCGGTGAAAAAGCTCCTCCAGGAAATTGATCTGGACAAAGAGGTGATGAGCCTTAAGGAAGAGCTGAAAAGCGCCCAAGGTCAACGAAGGAGCCGTATCATCCGCCGGTTGGAGGTCCTGGAGGCTTTCCGTAATTCGGGAAATCGTCCGGAATGGATGGTCCTTGATGTTCTGCCCGTCATACCTCCTGAACTTCGGCCGATGGTTCAGTTGGATGGGGGAAGGTTCGCCACCTCCGACCTTAACGATCTCTATCGGCGCGTTATCAATCGGAACAACCGTTTGAAACGGCTTTTAGACCTGGGAGCCCCCGACATCATCGTCCAGAATGAAAAACGTATGCTCCAGGAAGCGGTTGACGCCTTGATCGATAATGGACGCAGGGGACGGCCGGTGACCGGGCCCGGAAATCGTCCGTTGAAATCTCTCAGCCATATGTTGAAGGGAAAACAAGGACGTTTCCGCCAAAACTTGCTTGGGAAGCGGGTGGATTATTCAGGGCGTTCCGTCATTGTCGTCGGACCTAACTTGAAGATGACCCAATGTGGCCTGCCCAAGGAGATGGCTTTAGAACTCTTTAAGCCCTTTGTGATGAAGGAATTGGTCTCCCGGGGCCTGGCCCACAATATTAAGAGCGCCAAGCGGAAGGTGGAGAGGGTAAAACCTGAAGTATGGGATGTTTTGGAAGATGTGATTAAGGAACATCCTGTCCTCCTAAACCGGGCTCCTACATTGCACCGTTTAGGGATACAAGCCTTCGAACCCGTATTGGTGGAAGGCCGCGCCATCCGCCTGCACCCCCTCGTCTGTACGGCATACAACGCCGATTTTGACGGGGACCAAATGGCGGTTCACGTTCCCCTCTCTTCTGAAGCCCAGGCGGAAGCTCGCATTCTCATGTTGGCCGCACAGAACATCCTCAATCCGAAGGACGGGAAGCCGGTTGTTACTCCCACTCAGGATATGGTCCTTGGAAATTATTATATTACCATGGAGAAAGAGGGAGCCAAAGGGGAAGGAAAAGTCTTTTCCAGTGCTTCGGAGGCGATGTATGCGTATGAAAAAGGGGTCATCGAACTCCATGCCCGAATTGTCGTCCCGGTGAACACGCTAAACAAAACCTCCTTTACGGAAGAACAGATGAAAGCAAAGATCGTAACGACGGTGGGCAAGCTTTTCTTTAATGAGATCTTACCTCCGGAGTTTCCCTTTATTAACTCTCCTACGAAGGAGAATTATGAAAAAGGAGTTAATGAGAAGTTCCTCATCTATGATAAAGGCGTCAATTTCCATGAGGTGATCAAAGGCTTGCCTGTTCAGGAAGCGATCAAGAAGAAAGACTTGGGTCAAATCATCGCCCTCTGCTATGAACGGTTCGGGACGACGAAAACCTCCGAAATCCTGGACAACATCAAAAATTATGGCTATAAATTCTCCACTAAGGCCGGGATCACCGTTTCCGTTTCCGATATTATCATCCTGGAAGAGAAAAAGGAGATTCTGGAGAAAGCCGAAAAAGATGTTAACGTGATTCAGACCCAATACCGTCGCGGCTTGATTACCGAAGATGAACGGTATAACCGGGTTATCTCCATCTGGAGCCGGGCTAAAGATGAAATTCAGTCGAAACTGTTAAAAAGCCTGGATAAATTTAATCCGATTAATATGATGTCTACCTCGGGAGCCCGGGGAAACGCCTCCAACTTTACCCAGCTCGCCGGAATGCGTGGTTTGATGGCCAATCCATCCGGGAGGATCATCGAGCAGCCCATTAAGACAAGCTTCCGGGAAGGTTTAACCGTGTTGGAATACTTCATTTCTACCCATGGGGCGCGGAAAGGGTTGGCAGATACGGCGCTCCGCACCGCCGACTCCGGTTACCTCACCCGCCGTCTGGTTGATGTGGCCCAGGACGTAATCGTCAGGGAAGAGGATTGCGGGACGGACAAAGGAATGCGGGTATCGGCCATCCGGGTGGGGAGAGAGGAAATTACCAACCTTTATGACCGGATTACAGGCCGGACTTCTTTCCAAACCGTTCGTCATCCGGAAACCGGGGAAATCCTCGTGAAACGAAATGAGATCATCACCGACCAAATCGCCCAAAAAATCGTTGCTGCAGGGATTGAAGAGGTCACCATTCGCTCGGTGCTCACTTGTCGAACACGCCATGGGGTCTGTAAGAAATGTTACGGACGCAATTTGGCAACGGGGAGAGAAGTAGAGATTGGAGAAGCGGTAGGCACCATCGCCGCCCAATCCATTGGCGAGCCTGGCACACAGCTTACCATGCGTACCTTCCATACCGGGGGAGTGGCAGGAGATGATATCACCCAAGGTTTGCCACGTATTCAAGAGCTCTTTGAAGCCCGGAATCCAAAAGGGCAAGCCGTTATCACGGAGATTGACGGAGAAGTCGTCGAGATTCGGGAAGGAAAAGAGAAACGAGAAGTGGAGATTCACGGCGCCGTAGAGAACAAGATTTACGCGGTCCCCTATGGATCCCGTCTCAAAGTGGTTGAAGGACAGAAAGTAAATGCGGGGGATGAATTGACGGAAGGATCCATCGACCCGAAAGAACTTCTCAGGGTGAAGGGAACCCGGGGAGTACAGGAATATATCCTAAGGGAAGTACAAAAAGTCTACCGGATGCAAGGGGTAGAAATTAACGACAAGCACATTGAGATTATGATCCGACAAATGCTCCGCAAGGTGCGTGTGACAAACCCGGGCAGCACGGATCTCCTCCTAGGATCCTATGTAGATGTTTACGATTTTGAAGAGGCGAACCGTAAAGCCTTTAAAGAGGGAAGAGAACCGGCGGTAGCAAAGCCGGTCCTCCTGGGAATTACGAAGGCTTCGCTCGAAACCGATTCATTCCTCTCCGCGGCATCTTTCCAGGAAACGACTCGGGTTCTTACCGACGCGTCGATCAAAGGGAAGCGGGATGAGCTTTTGGGATTAAAAGAAAATGTGATCATCGGCAAACTGATTCCGGCAGGCACGGGAATGCCTAATTACCGCCATCTAGAGATTTATCCCACCGACTTCGCCCAACAGGAAGAAGCCAAAAAGACGACGGACCACGTGATGGGAACGGTGTAAACACGCTGCGGAGGGGGGCTCTAACCGTGGTGAACGGCCCCCCTGCCAGAGCGAGAAATGAAGCCTTCGTTGATCGACCCGTCAAAAAACCGCGAAAATGAAACATGAAAAAAAATTGACAAAAGGAATTTATCGATGGTAAACTATCATCGTGTGTGCATGACCTGTCGCTTTGGAGGATATTGCCATGTCTTATGAAAAAGTGAAACAGGCGAAAGAAAAAATCGTAGGTACCAAGAGAGTAATGAAAGCCATCGAAAAAGGCCAGGTCCTTGAAGTCATCATCGCAAGCGATGCAGAAAGCAGAGTAACGTCGCCCATCCTCGAACGTTGCCGGGAGAAGAACCTGACCGTTACCACCGTCGATTCGATGAAAAAGCTCGGTAGAGCATGTGGCATAGAAGTGGGGGCTGCCGTCGTAGCGCTTCCCATCACAACGGCTAGATCGTAACGTTATGGCGGTCCGGCCGTTTGTGATGAACTCTTCTTGCTGCCTTGATATGATTCGCCTGGATCTGTGGTCTTAAAATCAGAAGGAGGTGTGAAAAGATGCCGACGATTAATCAATTGGTACGCAAAGGGCGGGAGAAGCAAGCATATAAATCGAAATCCCCGGCTCTCCTTAAAAATTACGACAGTCTGCATAGAGAAGTGAAGGATCTCCCTTCTCCGCAAAAACGGGGGGTCTGTACGCGCGTGGGAACGATGACCCCGAAAAAACCAAACTCTGCGCTTCGGAAATATGCCCGTGTTCGCTTGTCGAACCAAATTGAAGTAACAGCTTACATCCCTGGAATCGGGCATAACCTGCAGGAGCACAGCGTCGTCTTGGTTCGTGGCGGTCGTGTGAAGGATCTTCCTGGCGTTCGCTACAAGATTGTTCGCGGAACATTGGATACGGCGGGCGTTGCCAATCGTCAGCAAGGCCGCTCCAAGTATGGCGCTAAGAAGCCGAAAGCAAAGAAATAAAACGGGCTTACCTTTATGAAACAGTTTCGACTTGATAAATTTTATACGAAGTAAGGAGGGAAAAGAAATGCCGAGAAAAGGACCCGTACCCCGTCGGGACGTTTTGCCGGATCCTGTGTATAACAGCAAGCTGGTTACCCGTCTCATCAATCGTCTTATGTACGATGGAAAACGTGGGGTGGCTGAGCGCATTCTATACGAAGCTTTTGAGATTATCCGGCAAAGAACAGGACGGGACCCGATGGAAGTATTTGAAGAAGCCCTGAAGAACATCATGCCGGTGCTGGAAGTAAGGGCACGCAGGGTCGGGGGCGCCAACTACCAGGTTCCTGTGGAAGTAAGACCTGAGCGCCGGACCACGCTTGGGCTGCGCTGGCTTGTCCAATATTCCCGCACCCGGGGAGAAAAGACGATGCAGGAACGTTTAGCTGCAGAGATCCTGGATGCTGCCAATAACACAGGGGGAGCCGTGAAAAAGCGGGAAGACACCCATAAGATGGCAGAAGCGAACAAAGCCTTTGCCCACTACCGGTGGTAATCGATCTGAGTGGGGCACAGCGCTTATGAAGTTTGAAAGAGGCTCTTTTATGAAGAGAAAGGAGTACCATCATGGCTAGGGAAGTTCCCTTAGAGAAAACCCGAAATATAGGGATTATGGCCCACATCGATGCAGGGAAGACCACCACGACGGAGCGGATCCTCTTCTATACAGGCCGCGTTCACAAAATCGGGGAGGTTCATGAAGGTGCTGCCACGATGGACTGGATGGAGCAGGAGCAGGAACGGGGCATTACCATTACCTCCGCTGCGACGACTACGTTCTGGAAAGGGCATCGCATCAATATTATTGATACGCCCGGTCACGTAGACTTCACCGTAGAGGTTGAGCGTTCCCTTCGTGTTCTTGACGGGGCGGTAGGTGTTTTTGACGCGAAAGGCGGGGTTGAACCTCAGTCCGAAACCGTGTGGCGGCAGGCGGACCGCTACGGCGTTCCCCGCATCGCCTATGTGAACAAAATGGACATCGTCGGAGCCGATTTTCTGGGCGTCGTGAAGCAGATGCGGGAAAGGCTCCATGCCAATGCCGTCCCCATCCAACTCCCCATCGGGGCTGAGGACACCTTCGTAGGGATGGTCGACTTGATCAAAATGGATGCCATCTATTACACCGATGATCTGGGAACCCGCAGTGAAGAGCGGGGAATTCCCGATGATATGAAGGAACTGGCGGAGGAATGGCACGGCAAGCTGCTGGAAGCCGTGGCTGAGCTGGATGAAGAGCTGATGATGAAGTATCTCGAAGGAGAAGAGATTACGGAAGAGGAGATTCGTCGGGCCCTGCGGAAGGGAACCTGCGAAGTGAAGATCACGCCCGTCCTCTGCGGTTCCTCCTATCGGAATAAAGGGGTTCAACCCATGTTGGATGCCGTGGTTGACTTTCTTCCTTCCCCCCTGGACGTTCCGGCGATCCGAGGGACCCTTCCGGATTCGGAAGAGGAATCCGTACGTCATTCCAGCGACGATGAACCTTTCTCCGCCCTTGCCTTCAAGATCATGTCCGACCCATATGTAGGAAAGCTAACTTTCTTCCGGGTCTATTCCGGTACGCTGAGCTCCGGCTCTTACGTTTTGAACTCAACAAAAGGGAAAAGAGAACGGATCGGCCGGATTCTGCAGATGCATGCCAACCATCGCCAAGAGATCGACATGGTCTATGCGGGCGATATCGCCGCGGCAGTAGGTTTGAAGGATACCACGACGGGGGATACCCTCTGTGATGAAAAGGCTCCGATCATCCTCGAGTCGATGACTTTCCCGGAACCGGTCATCAACATCGCCATCGAGCCCAAATCGAAGGCAGACCAAGATAAAATGGCCATCGCCCTTCAAAAACTGGCCGAGGAGGATCCCACTTTTAAAACGTGGACCGACCAAGAGACGGGACAAACCATCATCGCCGGGATGGGCGAACTCCATCTGGAAATCATCGTGGACCGGATGAGGAGGGAGTTTAAGGTAGAATCAAACGTGGGAGCCCCTCAAGTGGCCTACAAAGAAACCTTCCGTTCCAAAGCAAAAGTGGAAGGGAAATTTATTCGCCAATCCGGAGGACGCGGGCAATACGGACATGTCTGGGTGGAATTTGAACCCCTCGAGCGAGGCCAGGGCTTTGTCTTTGAAAATAAGATCGTCGGCGGAGTGGTTCCGAAAGAATATATTCCGGCTGTACAAGCGGGGATCGAAGAAGCGATGCAAAGCGGCGTCCTCGCAGGGTATCCTCTCATCGACGTGAAGGCAACCCTTGTGGACGGATCGTACCACGATGTGGACTCTTCCGAGATGGCCTTTAAGATTGCCGGTTCCCTCGCATTGAAAGAGGCAGGAAAGAAGTGTAATCCTGTTCTCCTAGAACCGGTCTTTAAGATCGAGGTGACGGTACCCGAAGAATATATGGGCGACATCATGGGAGATATCAATTCCCGTCGGGGTCGGATCGAAGGGATGGAAGCCCGTTCCGGAGCTCAGATCATCCGCGGGTATGTTCCGTTAGCGGAAATGTTCGGCTATGCAACGAATCTCCGGTCCCGAACCCAAGGACGTGGGTCCTACTCGATGCAATTTGACCACTACGAGGAAGTTCCCGCCAACATCGCGAAAGGAATTATCGAAAAGAACAAAGGGGAGTAATTCCAACGATCGTTTCGTTATATGGATTTGCGTGGTTTTGAACCTCCGCGCGAATCTCCACTATACTTTTAAAAATGAGTAGAACTATTAAGGAGGAAATCCAAAATGGCAAAAGCGAAGTTTGAACGTACCAAGCCCCATGTCAACATCGGAACCATTGGGCACGTTGACCACGGGAAAACCACTTTGACGGCGGCCATCACCACCATCTTGGCAAAGCAGGGGAAAGCGGAAGCGAAGGCTTACGACCAGATCGACAACGCTCCGGAAGAAAAGGCGCGTGGGATCACGATCAACACGACCCACGTGGAATATGAAACGGATAAGCGGCACTATGCCCACGTCGATTGCCCCGGACACGCCGACTATGTGAAGAACATGATCACCGGCGCCGCCCAGATGGATGGAGCGATCTTGGTCGTATCCGCTGCCGACGGCCCGATGCCCCAAACCCGGGAACATATCCTCCTGGCTCGTCAGGTAGGCGTTCCTTACATCGTCGTCTTCTTGAACAAGGTCGACATGGTGGATGACGAGGAGCTGCTGGAACTGGTAGAGATGGAAGTAAGAGATCTCCTCACCGAATACGAATTCCCCGGCGACGAGATTCCGGTCATTAAAGGATCTGCATTGAAAGCTTTGGAGAATCCGGACGGCGAATGGGCGCAATCGATCATCGATCTGATGAATGCCGTCGATGAATACATTCCGACTCCTGAACGGGATGTGGACAAACCGTTCCTCATGCCGGTGGAAGACGTGTTTACCATTACCGGACGTGGGACCGTGGCTACAGGCCGTGTAGAGCGCGGAGTGGTCAAAGTGGGAGACGAGGTGCAGATCATCGGACTTACCGATGAACCAAAGAAGACAACCGTAACCGGCGTAGAAATGTTCCGTAAACTCCTGGATCAGGCTCAGGCCGGGGATAACATCGGAGCGCTCCTGCGGGGAATTGAGCGTAAGGATGTCGAGCGTGGTCAGGTTCTTGCAAAACCCGGATCCATCACCCCCCATACCGTTTTCCAAGGGCAGGTTTACATTCTGACCAAGGAAGAAGGAGGACGCCACAAACCTTTCTTCAGCGGCTATCGTCCTCAGTTCTACTTCCGGACGACCGACGTAACCGGGAGCATTAAGCTTCCCGAAGGAACGGAAATGGTGATGCCCGGCGACAACGTCACCATGGAAGTAGAGCTGATTTCTCCCATCGCCCTTGAAGAAGGGACTCGCTTCGCTATCCGTGAAGGCGGCCATACGGTAGGTGCCGGTGCCGTTACCAAGATCATTAAATAACATTTCATAAACACGCATGAGTTCCAAAAAACAAACGAAGGCTGGTCATACGACCAGCCTTTCCTTTCTTTTTTTTTTACGTCTTCCTTTTCTAGCAGCAGCGGTTCACTTTACCGTTCGCATACCGATTTTTTAACGCGTACATATAGTACTCTTTTTCGCTCATCACCGGTTCATCGGGATGATGTTCGTTGTGATGTTTCAGGTAAAGCTCATAGTTCGGCATTCCGAAAATGGTCTTCACGTTGAGAGAAACCTGTTTTAACCATTCCTTCGTCAACCCTCTCACCCCTTTATTGAGGTAGTCGTTAAGCGGGAAGGAACATAAGGCGACTCCATGAGAGGTAAACTCTCCTTTTTGACCAACATGCGATACCAAAGGATGAGGGCATTCACGATGGTGATCAGGACGACCAGGATAAAGGCGGCATTTACCACCGCATCCACCCAGTCATTCACCACAATTTGATACATTACATTCATATTTTTCGCCGGGGGGAGCACCTCACCCTTAGCGATGGCCGCCTGAAACTTATTGGCATGGGCGATAAAACCGATGGCCGGTGAGGAGGAGAGGAGTTTCATAAAACCTGCGGATAGGGTGGTGATCGCCAGCCATACGAAGGGGATAAAGGTAACCCACGAATAGCTCGCCTTCCCCATTTTGATCAGGACCGTCGTGCCGATGGCCAATGCGATGGCCGCCAACATCTGATTGGAAATGCCGAAGAGGGCCCAGAGAGAGTTGATCCCTCCGAAGGGGTCCACCGCTCCTTGATAGAGGAAATAGGCCCACGCCAACGTGAAGAGTCCGGATGCGATCACATTATATCCATAGTGCTCCGTCTTGGCGAAAGGTTTATAGAAATTCCCGATCAAATCTTGCAGGATAAAGCGGCCGATCCTCGTACCTGCATCGATGGTCGTCAGGATAAAGACCGCCTCAAACAAAATCGCGAAATGATACCAAAACGCTTTTGCCCCTGCCAAGAAATTGGTAAAGATCTCCGCCATGCCCACCGCCAATGTGGGAGCTCCACCGGTGCGGGAGAGGATGGTTTTTTCTCCGATCTCTTTCGCCGTATTGGTAATTAGATCGGGGGAGACGGCAAAACCCCATTGGGAAATCTTTGCCGCCGCGGTCGCGGCATCCGTACCGATCACCGCTCCCGGAGAGTTAAGGGCGAAGTAGAGCCCCGGCTCCAAGGCTGCAGCGGCGATCATTGCCATCACCGCAACGGCGGACTCCATCAACATCGCCCCGTAACCGATCAACCGGGCATGACTCTCCTTTTCAATCATCTTGGGGGTTGTACCCGAAGAAACCAAGGAGTGAAAACCGGATACGGCGCCACAGGCAATCGTAATAAATAAGAACGGAAACAGCGGTCCGGAAAAGACGGGGCCGGTCCCATCGATGAAGCGGGTAACCGCAGGCATTCTCAGCTCCGGCAAAACGATGAGAATACCGACCGCCAGGAGAAGGATGGTTCCGATTTTTAGAAAAGAAGAAAGATAATCCCGGGGGGCGAGGAGGAGCCAGACCGGCAGGATGGAGGCGATAAATCCATAAACCGCAATAAGGATGGCGAGGGTGGGAGCGTCAAATGTGAAAAACTTAGCGATGGCCGGATCGGCAGCCACATACTGTCCGGCCCACAAAGAGATCATGAGAAGAACGAACCCGATGAGGGAACCTTCCAATACCTTTCCGGGACGGATGTAACGCATATAAATCCCCATGATGATGGCGATCGGAATCGTCATGGCGATGGTGAAAACCCCCCAAGGAGATTCGGCTAATGCCTTCACCACGACCAAGCCTAAAACGGCAACGATGATGATGAGAATGGCGAGGATACCGATGGAAGTAATCATCCCGCCCACCGCTCCCATCTCTTCCCTCGCAATTTGACCGAGTGATTTCCCGTTGCGGCGCATGGAAGCCATCAGGATGATCGCATCCTGCACCGCCCCCGCGAAGACGACCCCGATCAAAATCCAGAGAGTACCGGGGAGATATCCCATCTGTGCGGCGAGGATCGGCCCTACCAGTGGACCTGCTCCGGCGATCGCCGCGAAATGGTGGCCAAACAACACCCACTTGTTCGTCGGGACGAAATCCTTCCCGTCATGAATCACCTCCGCCGGAGTTGCCCGCTTATCGTCCAGCTGAAAAATTCTCCAGGCGATAAACCGGCTGTAAAAACGGTAAGCTACGGCATATGAAGCGGCCGCGGCGATGAGAAGCCATGCGGCGGAGATGGACTCGCCATTTGCCAGCGCGATGACACCGAATGCGATGGCCCCAAGAATGGAAATGGCGGTCCAAACGAAAATCGAGCGTACTCCCTTCCTCACCGGAATTCACTCCTTTACGTGAAAAATGTAATAGAATGCGCTTTCATTATATCATTTGCTTTGTATGGTGAAAATAGGAGAAAGTAATGGACAAGATATAAAATTAATTCACCTTAATGGGGAAGGTGCTCCGGAAATGTTTTAAAAGGAAAATTCCCCTTGATAAATGTCCTCATTTTCTATATAATGTTGAATTGTTGGCTTAACGACTGTGATGAAGTGGAAGGTTGCTGACACGCCCGGGCCATTTGTCTTGGGTGTCAGGGAATTTTCATGGAGAAGTCTATTGAAAAAATAGGCGTGAAGGAGGGGACACTATGGCGAAACAAAAGATTCGTATTCGTCTCAAGGCGTACGATCATCGCATCTTGGATCAATCGGCGGAGAAAATCGTGGAAACCGCGAAACGCTCCGGGGCTAAGGTATCCGGGCCGATTCCGCTGCCTACGGAAAAGGCGGTTTACACCATCTTGCGAGCCGTCCACAAGTATAAGGACTCCAGGGAACAATTTGAGATGAAAACCCATAAGCGGCTGATTGATATCATCAATCCCACGTCGCAAACGGTGGATGCTTTGATGCGTCTTGATCTTCCGTCCGGAGTCGACATTGAGATTAAGCTGTAATCCGATCTTTACCATCCAAAGAAAACAAAGGAGGTGCGCTTCCAATGACCAAAGGGATCCTAGGGAAGAAACTGGGCATGACCCAAGTCTTCGCCGATAACGGGGATGTAATTCCGGTTACCGTCGTTCAAGCGGGGCCTTGCGTAGTTCTTCAGAAAAAAGATCGAGAGACAGATGGTTATGAAGCGATTCAGTTAGGCTTTGAGGATAAAAAAGAGCATCGCGCCAATCAGCCGGAGAAGGGCCATGCTGCGAAGGCAAACACTACGCCAAAGAAATTTATCCGCGAAATCCGCGGTGTCGATATCGGTCAATATGAAGTAGGACAAGTGTTGGGGGCAGACCTTTTCACGGAAGGCGAATATGTCGATGTGGTGGGTACGAGCAAAGGGAAAGGATTTGCCGGCGCCATCAAGCGGCATAACCAAGCTCGGGGTCCGATGGCCCACGGTTCCGGCTACCACAGGGGAGCGGGTTCTCTGGGTTCCATCAACCCCAATCGCGTGTTTAAAGGGATGCCTGGAGCCGGAAGAATGGGTCATGAACGGGTGACCGTCCAAAACCTGACCGTGGTGAAAGTGATACCTGAGAAAAACTTGCTTTTTATTAAAGGAGCCATTCCTGGTCCGCGCAATAGTTTCGTCTTAGTCCGAAATGCGTTGAAGAAATGAGAGGAAGTTTCACAGAAAGGAGGATCATCATGCCGAAAGTAACCGTATATAACCAAAATGGCCAAACCGTCGGAGAGATGGACTTAAAGGATGAGGTTTTCGGGATTGAGCCGAATCCCCATGTCCTTCATCAAGCGGTCGTTCTTTACCAAGCATCTCTGCGCCAGGGGACTCATGCGACCAGAAATCGCGCTTTGGTCCGCGGGGGCGGTAAGAAACCGTGGCGTCAGAAAGGAACCGGACGGGCAAGACAGGGAAGCATCCGGGCGCCCCAATGGGTAGGCGGAGGAGTGGTCTTTGGCCCCACCCCACGCAGTTACACCTTTACCATGCCGAAGAAAATGCGCCGTCTCGCCATAAGGTCGGCTTTTTCATCCAAAGTGAAAGAAAACGAACTTCTCGTCCTTGATACCTTAAGCTTGGAGAAACCAAAGACGAAGGAATTCGTCCAGATCCTCAAGAATCTAAATGTAAATCGCAAAGCCCTCGTCATCATCGGAGAGAAGAATGAAACCTTAAGTCTATCGGCCCGAAATATCCCTGGGGTAAAACTGGTGCCGGCGACCGGTGTCAATGTATATGATCTCTTAAATGTGGATCGGGTGGTTATGACCAAAGATGCGGTAAACAAAGTAGAGGAGGTGTTCGCCTAATGAAAAACCCTCGCGACATCATCCTGAGACCGGTGATTACCGAACGCACCACGGACATGATGAATGAGAAAAAATACGTTTTTGAAGTGGATCCTCGCTCCAACAAGACCGAAATTAAACAAGCCGTCCAAGAAATTTTCGGTGTGAAGGTAATAAGCGTTCATACCCAGAATTATGCAGGCCGGTTTAAACGGTATGGACGGTATTCCGGATATACGGCCAAGAGAAAGAAAGCCATCGTCAAACTCTCCCCGGACTCGAAGCCGCTACAATTTTTTGAAGGGGTTTAAGATACGGGAGTAATTCGACAAGAAGGAGGGAATCACAATGCCGATTAGGAAATTTAAACCGACTTCACCGGGGCGGCGACAGATGACCGTCTCTACCTTTGAAGAAATCACGACCGATACCCCTGAGAAGTCTCTTTTAGCCCCCCTGCATAAGAAGGCGGGTCGAAACAACCAAGGGAAAATCACCGTTCGTCACCAAGGTGGCGGACATAAACGGAAATATCGAATCATTGACTTTAAGCGGGATAAAGATGGTGTGCCTGGAAAAGTGGCGACCATCGAATATGACCCGAACCGCACGGCCAATATCGCCCTGATTCATTATCTGGATGGGGAGAAACGGTATATCTTGGCTCCGCTGGGACTTAAAGTGGGCGATATGATCGAATCGGGTCCCCAGGCCGACATAAAAGTCGGAAATGCCCTTCCACTGGAGAACATTCCAATTGGTACGACCATCCACAACATCGAGTTAAAACCGAAAAAAGGCGGACAATTGGTGCGGGCGGCCGGGGCTGAGGCGCAGCTTCTAGGCAGGGACGGGGATTATGTAGTCATCCGCCTCTCCTCGGGAGAAGTCCGTAAAATCCGGAAAGAATGTCGCGCGACGGTAGGCCAAGTAGGGAATCTGGACCATGAATTGATCAATATCGGGAAGGCGGGGCGGAGTCGCTGGTTAGGCAAACGACCGGTTGTCCGTGGATCCGTCATGAACCCCGTTGACCATCCTCACGGAGGTGGAGAAGGCCGGGCGCCTATTGGTAGAAAGAGCCCGATGACGCCATGGGGCAAACCGACCTTGGGATACAAGACGAGGAAAAAGAAGAATCCTACAGACAAGCTGATTATTCGCCGTCGGAAGAAATAAAGGGATTTGTAGTCATCCGTCATTCTGAAGGGATAAAGCGTCAATCGAAAGGAGGGTTTTCTACATGGGACGCAGTCTTAAAAAAGGTCCTTTTGTCGATGATCATTTGATGAAAAAAGTTTTAGAGATGACGGCGAAGGGCGAAAAAAAAGTGATCAAAACCTGGTCGCGACGCTCCACGATCTTCCCTGAGTTCGTTGGACACACCTTCGCGGTTTATGACGGGAGGAAACATGTTCCCGTATACGTGACGGAAGATATGGTGGGTCACAAGCTGGGGGAATTTGCCCCGACCCGTACGTTTAAAGGCCACGCCGGTGAAGATAAAAAGACGAAGAAGTAATCGAAACGGCAAGTAAAGGAGGGTTGGTTTATGGAAAAAGCGAAAGCGATAGCCCGGTATGTGCGAATCGCCCCCCGTAAAGTACGTCTCGTGGTTGACCTCATCCGAGGCAAAGAAGTGGGAGAAGCGATGGCTATACTCAGGCATACTCCGAAGGCTTCCTCCCCTGTGGTGGAAAAATTATTGAAGTCTGCGATCGCGAACGCGGAAAATAACCACAAGATGGCACCGGAACGTCTTTATATTAGCGAGATTTATGTGGATGAAGGGCCTACGTTAAAGAGATTTCACCCCCGGGCGAAGGGAAGTGCTTCTCCCATCTTAAAGCGTTCCAGTCATATTACCGTCGTATTATCTGAGAAGAAGGAGGGATAACCGTGGGCCAAAAGGTAAGTCCAGTAGGTTTAAGGATCGGGATCATCCGTGACTGGGAGTCAAGATGGTATGCGGAGAAAGATTTCGCCGCACTGCTTCACGAAGACCTTAAAATTCGTAAATTCCTTGAGGAAAAACTGGCCGATGCAGGAATTTCCCACATCGAAATCGAGCGGGCAGCCAACCGCCTTAATTTAACCCTGCACACCGCGAAACCGGGAATGGTGATTGGTAAAGGGGGCCAAGAAATTGAAAACCTGCGCAACGCCATTTCCAAAATGACCGATAAGAAAGTGCATATTAATGTGAATGAGATTAAAAAGCCCGACCTGGATGCGAAATTGGTGGCCGAATCGATTGCGAAACAGTTGGAAAACCGCGTTTCCTTCCGGAGAGCGATGAAGCAAGCGATGCAGCGGGTTATGCGGGCAGGAGCTAAAGGGGTTAAAGTTGCGGTAAGCGGGCGCTTAGGAGGCGCAGAAATCGCCCGGACGGAAGGGTATTCCGAAGGAACGGTTCCCCTTCATACCCTTCGTGCCGACATCGACTTTGCGATTGAGGAGGCGCATACCACCTACGGCGTCATTGGTGTGAAAGTATGGATTTATCGCGGAGAGGTTCTTCCTGTAAAGGGGAAGGCGAAAGAGGCTGCGGAAGGAGGAAACTAATATGTTAATGCCGAAGCGCACCAAATACCGTAAGGAATTTCGCGGGCGCATGAAGGGTCGTGCAAAAGGTGGCACAGAAGTCGCTTTTGGCGAATATGGATTGCAAGCCCTTGAACCGGGTTGGGTCACCAACCGGCAGATTGAGGCGGCTCGTATTGCGATGACCCGGTATATCCGCCGTGGCGGTCAAGTGTGGATCAAAATTTTCCCTTCCAAACCGGTAACCCAAAAGCCCCTGGAAGTCCGGATGGGAAGCGGGAAGGGAAATGTGGAAAAGTGGGTTGCCGTTGTAAAGCCAGGCAGAGTCCTATTTGAAATCGGTGGAGTCTCGGAAGAAATCGCAAAGGAGGCTCTCCGCCTAGCCATGCACAAGCTCCCGGTTAAATGTAAATTTGTAAAGCGGGAAGAAACGGGTGGTGAAGTAAATGAAAGCTAAGGATTTGCGCAATATGACTTCCGCCGAGATTCAGCAGAAAATCGACGGATATAAAGAAGAACTCTTCAACCTCCGCTTTCAATTGGCGACAGGGCAACTGGATAATCCTCACCGGATCAGCGAAGTGAGGAAGAACATTGCCAGAGCCAAAACCATTCTCCGTGAGCGGGAATTGGGGATTAGACAATAAGGGAAGGAGGATTAGGAATATGGCAGAAGGACGCAAATTACGCCGCACCTTCGTGGGCAAGGTGGTTAGCGATAAGATGGATAAGACCATTGTGGTCTTGGTCGAAACGCATAAGCGCCATCCTCTTTATGGGAAGAGGGTGAAATACTCCAAGAAATTTAAGGCGCATGATGAGCGAAACGAAGCAAAAATAGGGGATACGGTTATGATCATGGAGACTCGGCCCTTATCCCGTGACAAACACTTTCGTCTGGTGAAGATCGTGGAAAAAGCCGTCATCGTTTAATGGCATGACTGAAACTGAAAGGAGGGAATCCCTATGATTCAACCGCAAACCTACTTGGTTGTAGCGGACAACACCGGAGCCAAAGAACTGATGTGCATTAAAGTCTTGGGCGGCACCGGTAGGAAATACGCCAATATCGGGGATATCATTGTGTGCTCTGTGAAAAACGCAACACCCGGTGGCGTTGTTAAAAAAGGAGATGTCGTAAAGGCCGTCGTGGTTCGTTCCGTAAAAGGGGTGCGGCGTCCCGACGGTTCCTATATTCGGTTTGATGAAAATGCCGCAGTAATTGTAAAAGAGGATAAAAGTCCCCGTGGGACACGTATTTTTGGACCGGTCGCCCGGGAACTTCGGGAACGGGATTTTATGAAGATCATATCCCTGGCGCCGGAAGTACTTTAAGGCCGATATGAAGGAGGTGCACCTATGCGAAATCTCCATGTGAAAAAAGGAGATCAGGTGATGGTCATCACCGGCAAAGATAAGGGAAAGAAAGGGCGTGTCATCGCCGCTTACCCGAAAGAAAACCGAGTCTTGGTGGAGGGGGTCAATCTGGTGAAAAAGCACCAGAAGCCGAATCCTTCCAATCCTCAAGGGGGCATTATTACCAAGGAAGCTCCCATCCATGTTTCCAACGTTATGCCGATCGATCCTAAGACCGGACTTCCCACACGTGTTGGATATAGAATTCTGGAAGATGGAACGAAGGTAAGAATTGCGAAAAGATCCGGCGAAGTTCTGGATAAGTAAGCGTGAAAGGAGGGAATCCCATGGCCGCCAGATTAAAAGAACGATATGAAAAAGAAGCCGTCCCGGCTCTCATGAAGAAATTTAACTTTAAGAATCCGATGCAGGTGCCAAAGATTGAGAAAGTGGTCATCAACATCGGTGTCGGCGATGCGGTCCAAAATGCAAAACTTCTCGATGCAGCGGTGAATGACCTGACCCTCATCGCGGGACAAAAACCGGTGATCACCAGAGCCAAAAAATCGATTGCAGGCTTTAAGCTGCGTGAAGGAATGCCGATCGGAGTGAAAGTAACCCTTCGCGGCGAGCGAATGTACCATTTTCTTGATAAACTATTTCATGTGGCCCTCCCCCGTGTACGGGATTTCCGTGGGGTCTCCCCGAAGGGGTTTGACGGAAGAGGGAACTACACCTTAGGGATCAGAGAACAGCTCATTTTCCCTGAGATCGATTATGATAAAGTGGAAAAAATTCGAGGCATGGACATCGTGATTGTGACCACGGCTCCCAATGATGAACAAGCTGCGGGTCTGTTGGAAGAATTGGGTATGCCTTTCCGCAAGTAGCGCCTCACTATCCTAAACAAAGGAGGGAGATCGTTTCATGGCGAAGAAATCCATGATCATAAAATCGCAACGGAAGCAAAAATATGCGGTCCGGGAATATACCCGCTGCGAACGATGTGGAAGACCCCATGCGGTTTACCGTAAATTTAAGCTATGCAGGATTTGCTTTCGGGAATTGGCCTACAAAGGACAAATCCCCGGTGTGAAGAAGGCAAGTTGGTAATTAGAATCCAAGGGAAGGAGGGCATTTCAATGGTAATGACCGATCCAATCGCAGATATGCTAACCCGTATTCGCAACGCGAATATGGTGCGCCATGAAAAAGTGGAGATTCCATCCTCCAATATGAAAAGGCAAATCGCCGAGATTCTGAAGAAGGAAGGATTCATCCGCGACTACGAGGTCATCGAGGACTCAAAACAAGGCCTTCTTCGCCTGTTCCTCAAATATGGACCCAATAATGAGCGCGTCATCAGCGGTTTAAAACGCATCAGTAAACCGGGATTGCGCGTCTACGTGAAAACAAATGAGATTCCCCGCGTATTAGGAGGATTAGGGATCGCTATCCTCTCTACCTCCAAAGGGGTTATGACCGACAAAGAAGCCAGGGCCGCTCAAACGGGTGGCGAAGTCATTGCTTACATCTGGTAATCGTGAATAGGAGGTGTTCATATGTCGCGCATAGGCCTTAAACCGATCACCCTTCCTTCCGGCGTCCAGGTTACCCAAGAGGGAAATACGCTTACCGTCAAAGGTCCAAAAGGATCATTAACCCGGACGTTTCATCCGGATATGAAGATAACGGTCGAAGGGGATCGCATTACCGTCGCTCGCGCCAGCGAAGATAAATTTCACAAATCTCTTCACGGCACCACCCGAGCCCTTTTAGCCAATATGGTGACAGGCGTTACGGAAGGCTATCAAAAAGCCCTGGACATCGTGGGTGTCGGGTACCGGGCAGCAAAACAAGGAAACAAACTGGTCCTTACGTTAGGATATTCCCATCCGGTGGAGTACCAGCCCGAGGAGGGGATCGAGATCGAAGTTCCCAGTGCAACGAAAGTGATCGTAAAAGGGATTAACAAAGAGCGCGTGGGGGAAGTAGCTGCCAAGATCCGCTCCTTCAAAGAACCCGAACCCTATAAAGGGAAAGGGATCAAATACGAAAATGAAGTAATTCGCCGTAAGGAAGGGAAAACAGGCGGCAAGAAGAAGTAAGGTAAAGCGACGCGTGGAAAGGAGTGACATCCGTTGATTACGAAAACCGACAAAAATAAGGAACGCAAGGTTAGGCATTTGCGGATCCGCAGGAAACTTCACGGGACTCACGAACGGCCTCGACTCAATGTGTTCCGTTCCAATAAACACATTTACGCCCAATTGATTGACGACCAAGCCGGCGTAACCCTCGTATCCGCCTCTACGCTAGACCCCGAATTAAAAGGCGAGATTGAAAATGGCGGGAACATCGAAGCCGCTGAGAAGGTGGGGGCTCTGATTGCGAAGAGAGCTTTAGAAAAAGGATTCACCCAGGTTGTATTTGACCGAGGGGGATACCCTTATCACGGCAGAGTGAAGGCATTGGCAGATTCCGCCCGTGAAGCGGGGCTTCAGTTTTAAAAAAAGGAGGGTGAAGCATGCAGAAACATCGAATTGATCCGAACACGTTGGAATTGGAAGAGAAAGTGGTTCATATCAACCGGGTAGCCAAGGTAGTAAAGGGAGGACGCCGTTTTAGTTTTAGCGCCCTTGTCGTAGTCGGTGACCGGAACGGGCATGTGGGCGCAGGGATCGGCAAAGCCTCCGAAGTTCCGGACGCGATTCGCAAAGGGATTGAAGATGCGAAGAAGAACTTAATCCAAGTTCCGCTAAAAGGAACCACCGTACCTCATGAAGTGATCGGGCACTTTGGAGCGGGCAATGTCCTCATCAAACCGGCTTCGGAAGGTACTGGAGTGATTGCAGGCGGTCCGGTTCGTGCCGTTCTGGAATTGGCCGGGGTGAAAGATGTCCTCTCAAAATCGTTAGGATCCTCCAATTCCATCAACATGGTAAAGGCGACCGTAGAAGGCTTGAGCCGAATGAAGAAAGCGGAAGAAGTGGCCAAACTTCGTGGGAAGACCGTACAGGAAATCCTCGGTTAAAGGAGGAGATACACATGGCAAAATTGGAGATTACCTTAAAAAGAAGCTTGATCGGACGTCCGGAAAAACAACGGATTACCGTGAAAACCCTGGGACTTAAAAAAGTGAACCAAACGGTAGTCCATGAAGACAACCCCGCCATTCGCGGCATGATTAAAAAGGTATCCCATCTTGTAGAAGTGAAGGAAGTTTAACAAAGGCAAACCTGTCAAACAAGGAGGTGCAAGGCATGAGACTTCATGAACTAAAACCGGCAGAAGGGTCGAAGCACGCCAGGAAACGGGTCGGTAGGGGAATCGGCAGCGGTTTAGGAAAGACCGCCGGAAAAGGGCATAAAGGGCAAAAGGCACGTTCCGGTGGCGGCGTTCGTCCGGGATTTGAAGGAGGGCAGCTCCCCTTAACCCGGCGGCTTCCAAAGAGAGGCTTTAAGAATCCCTTCCGTAAAGAATATACCTATGTGAACGTGGAAGAACTGAATCGGTTCACAGAAGGCACGGAAGTGGACCCCGCACTTCTCATCGAAACAGGCATCGTGAAAAACGTTCGCGATGGCATTAAGATTCTGGGAGACGGGGAATTAACCGTGAAACTGTCTGTAAAAGCCCATAAATTCTCCAAATCGGCGGTAGAAAAAATTGAGGCCCTGGGCGGAAAGGCTGAGGTGATCTGATGTTTCAGACCATCGGCAACATCTTTCGGGTTGCGGATCTAAGGTCGAGGATTCTCTTCACCCTCCTCATGCTGGTCGTCTTTCGTCTGGGGAGCTTCGTTCCCGTGCCAGGGATCAATGTGGCCAAACTGAAAGAAGGTATCCAAAACAGCAACTTTTTTGGCTTTCTCGATACCTTTACCGGCCAAGCCCTTTCCAATTTCTCCATCTTCGCCATGGGGATTATGCCGTACATTACCGCTTCCATTATCGTTCAACTTCTGAGCATGGACGTCATTCCCAAGTTTGCCGAATGGGCGAAAGAAGGGGAGACAGGGCGAAGGAAACTGGCTCAATTTACCCGTTATGGAACGGCTCTTCTCAGTCTAATCCAAGCTGTAGGTCTTTCCATCGCCTTTAACCGTTCCTTCGGGATGATCGTGAATCCCACGTTCTTCTCTTATCTGGTCATCGCAGTCACCCTAACGGCAGGGACCGTCTTTCTCATGTGGCTTGGAGAGCAAATCACCGAGAAAGGGATTGGTAACGGAATCTCCATCATTATTTTTGCAGGCATCGTGGCCGGCATTCCCGGCGCCATCGAACAAACTTATGTGGCCAAGTTTACCGGCACACAAGTAAACTATTTCCTAAACGTCGTTATCCTCCTCATCATGGCCATCGTGGTGGTGGCCATCATTGCAGGGGTCATCTTTATTCAACAGGGTGTGCGGAAGATTCCCATCCAGTATGCCAAACGGGTGGTGGGACGCAGAATGTATGGGGGGCAATCAACTCACCTCCCCCTGAAAGTAAATTCCGCTGGAGTGATTCCGGTGATCTTCGCCATCTCCATCGTCATTTTCCCATCCACCATCGCCGGTTTTTGGCAGGGGAACCCCGTTGCCAATTGGGTGATCAATAATTTTACAATCCAGGCTCCCTTAGGAATGTTTATCTATGTTCTCCTCATTATCGCCTTCAGTTATTTCTATACCTTTGTTCAAATTAATCCGGTGCAAATGGCGGAGAACATGCAGAAAAATGGAGGGTTTATCCCCGGCATTCGACCGGGGAAGAATACCGCCGTCTACATCACCCGAGTTCTGAACCGAATTACGTTAACGGGTGCGATCTTCCTCGCTGCCGTAGCCGTTCTGCCTGTCTTCTTCACCACCGTTGCAGGATTGCCCCACGCGGTTCGGATCGGAGGAACCTCCCTTCTCATAGTCGTCGGTGTTGCCCTCGAAACGATGAAACAAATCGAAAGTCAACTGATCAAGCGGCACTATGAAGGCTTTATCAAGAAGTAGGGGAGGGAATCCATTTGAACACCATCGTAATGGGGTTGCCGGGAGCAGGAAAGGGAACTCAGGCGGCGCTGATCGTAGAGCGTTACAAGATTCCCCACATTTCCACCGGTGACATGTTCCGCCAAGCGGTTAAAGAGGGAACGGAACTAGGAAAGAAAGCGAAAGAGTATATGGAGCAAGGTTTGTTGGTTCCCGATGAAGTAACCATCGGGATTGTCAAAGAACGCTTGTCTAAACCGGATACGGCCCGGGGCTTTCTCCTTGACGGTTTCCCTCGAACCACTCGTCAAGCCAAGGCGCTGGATGACACGCTGGTGGAACTCGGCAAGAAACTGGATGCGGTCATTCATATCGAGGTTCCATTGGAACTATTGGTAACGCGCCTTACGGGGCGGAGAATCTGTAAAGAATGTGGTGCCACGTATCATATCACCTTCAATCCTCCTAAAAAAGAAGGCATCTGCGACCGTTGCGGCGGGGAGCTCTATCAAAGGGCCGACGATAAAGAAGAGACGGTGGCAAAACGCCTTCAGGTGAACCTAGAGCAAACAACACCACTTCTTCATTATTATGAAGAGAAAGGGATTCTTCACAACATCGATGGGAAAAAAGAGATCGAAGAGGTGTTTCAAATGGTCGAAACTGTGTTAAGAGGGGTTCACCAATGATCGAAATAAAAACCCAGGCAGAACTCGAGATCATGCGGGAAGCAGGCCGCATTGTGGCCAAGACGCATGAGGTATTGGCGAAGGTGATCGAACCGGGGATCACGACGAAGGAACTCGATGCCATCGCCGATCGAGAGATCCGCAAATGGGGAGCCACTCCATCCTTTAAAGGGTATAACGGTTATCCTGCCAGCATTTGTACTTCAGTGAATGAGGAGTTGGTACATGGCATTCCGGGCCATCGAAAATTGAAAGAAGGCGACGTGATTAGTCTGGATATCGGAGCCTATTACATGGGTTACCATGGAGATTCTGCCTGGACCTACCCTGTCGGCAAGATCTCGGAAGAAGATCAGAAACTTCTCCGGGTGACAGAAGAATCCCTCTACAAAGGATTAGAACAGGCTAAGCCAGGCAATCGTCTTACCGACATCTCCCATGCCATACAGGTTTACGTGGAAGCAAACGGCTTCTCGATCGTCCGTGAATATGTAGGGCACGGAGTGGGTAAGAATTTACACGAAGATCCGCAAATCCCTAATTATGGTCCTCCAGGCCATGGGCCCAGGCTTAAACCGGGGATGGTCATGGCGATAGAACCTATGGTAAATGCCGGAGAGCGATATGTTGAAACGTTACCGGACAATTGGACCGTTATAACGGTTGACCGCCGAAATTGCGCCCATTTTGAGCATACCATCGTCATCACGGAAGAAGGCCATGAAATCCTAACCATTCTATAAAAGATTCTATCACTGAGAGTACACATGAAAGGAGTGATGGAGATTGGCCAAAGAGGATGTGATTGAAATTGAAGGGACCGTCATTGAGCCGCTCCCCAATGCCATGTTTCGCGTGGAATTGGTGAACGGACACAAGATATTGGCCCACGTCTCCGGCAAGATTCGCATGAATTTTATCCGCATCTTGCCGGGCGATAAAGTAACGGTAGAATTATCTCCCTACGATTTGACCCGGGGCAGGATTGTGTACCGTTATAAATAACCTGAGAGATTCTCTCAAGGCAAGGAGGGAACAAGATGAAGGTAAGGCCGTCGGTTAAGCCGATTTGTGAAAAATGCAAAGTAATTCGCCGAAAGGGTAAAGTGATGGTCATTTGCGAAAATCCGAAGCATAAGCAGACCCAAGGTTAATGGAAGGAGGTGTCCTTTGAATGGCACGTATAGCAGGTGTTGATATCCCCCGAGACAAGAGGGTTGAAATCTCATTGACCTACATCTATGGCATTGGCCGTTCCATGTCCAACAAGATTTTGAAAGAAACCGGCGTCAATCCCGATACCCGCGTAAAAGATCTTACCGAAGATGAGGTGAATCGCATCCGGGAATATATCGATAAGAACGTAAAGGTAGAAGGAGATCTGCGCAGGGAAGTCTCTCTCAATATCAAACGGCTGATGGAGATTGGGTGCTACCGTGGCCTGCGCCACCGTCGCGGTCTGCCGGTTCGCGGCCAACGTACAAAGACGAATGCCCGTACACGGAAAGGTCCACGCCGCACCATCGCCAATAAGAAGAAATAGAGAAGGAGGTTGAAATCGTTGGCAAAAAGAAAAACGGCAACGGTCCGTACCCGTCGTAAAGATCGCAAAAACGTGCCATCCGGTGTGGCTCATATCCGTTCCACCTTCAACAACACCATCGTCACCATAACCGATCCCCATGGGAATACCATCTCCTGGGCGAGCGCAGGGGCATTAGGATTTAAAGGAAGCAGGAAGAGCACTCCTTTTGCGGCTCAAATGGCCGCTGAAGCTGCAGCTAAAGCAGCGATGGATCATGGGATGAAAGATGTAGAAGTGATGGTAAAAGGCCCCGGAGCCGGGCGGGAAGCAGCGATCCGCTCTTTACAGGCTGCAGGACTAGAGGTGAATGTGATCCGGGATGTAACGCCCATCCCCCACAATGGATGCCGTCCTCCGAAACGTCGCCGCGTCTGATCAAAAGGTATAATATGGATGGAACAGGTCAATAATGGATGAGTACACATCCGTACGTTCGTTAAAAGCGCCTGCGACTCTGACGTTTGAAGGAGGGTTCGTCGAATGATAGAGATAGAAAAGCCAAAGATTGAGGCTGTAGAAATTTCTCCAGACGGGAGTTATGGCAAATTCGTCGTAGAACCTCTCGAAAGGGGATACGGAACGACCCTTGGGAATTCCCTCCGCAGAATCCTCTTATCTTCACTTCCCGGGGCGGCTGTAACCACAGTACAGATTGATGGGGTGCTTCATGAGTTTTCAACCATCGAAGGGGTTGTGGAGGATACCACCGAAATCATCCTGAATCTGAAGAAATTAGCTCTTCGCATTCACTCCGACGAGGAGAAAATTCTTGAGATCGAAGCGGATGAGGAAGGTGTGGTTACGGCAGGTGATATCCGAGCCGATAGCGATGTGGACATCCTCAATCCGGAACTTTATATAGCCACCATCGCCCCCAATGGGAGACTTCACATCCGCATGACGGCGAACCGGGGACGCGGATATGTTCCGGCAGATGCCAACAAGCGAGATGATAACCCCATTGGCGTCATTCCCATCGACTCCATTTACTCACCGGTTCATCGGGTAAATTATCAAGTAGAAAATACCCGTGTCGGACAAGTAACCAACTATGATAAACTAACGTTGGAGATTTGGACGAACCGAAGCATACGGCCTGAAGAAGCCGTTAGCATCGGTGCTAAGATCTTGACCGACCATTTGCTCCTCTTTGTAGCCCTCACGGAGAGAGCTCGCACGACGGAGGTCATGATCGAGAAAGAGGAAGATAAGAAAGAAAAAGCCTTGGAGATGACCATTGAGGAACTGGATCTATCGGTGCGCTCCTACAACTGCCTGAAACGCGCAGGGATCAATACCGTACAGGAGCTTATTCAAAAGTCGGAAGAAGATATGATGAAAGTGCGCAATTTGGGGAAAAAGTCCTTGGAAGAGGTTATTGCTAAACTTCATGCGATGGGCTTACATTTGCGAAACGATGACTAAGAGTCCATGCACTTTAGTCTATTTTGCATAAAGGAGGGGATATCATGGCCTATTCAAAAGTAGGTAGAGACAGTTCGGCGCGGAAGGCGCTGTTTAGGGATCTCATCACCGATCTTATCATTCATGAACGGATTGAGACCACCGAAATAAAGGCAAAGGAACTTCGCTCCATCGCAGATAAGATGGTTACCTTGGCCAAGCGAGGTGATCTTCATGCCCGCCGCCAGGTCGCTGCTTTCGTCCGGAAAGAACCCGTTGACCCGAGTGATGAAAAAAGCAAAGACGCCGTGCAAAAACTATTTGATGAGATCGCGCCCCGCTATAAGGAGCGAAACGGAGGCTATACCCGGGTATTAAAAACCACCTTTCGGCGTGGGGATGCAGCTCCGATGGCGATCATCGAATTCGTAAAAGAATAAAGAGAAAGGAATGGATCAACACGACAAAGGGTGAAGATAGACGAAAGTCTTTCTCCCCCTTTCTTTATATCCGGAGGGAGACGGGGAGATGGAACCAATCCTGACCGCAGAAGATCTGTACTTTCGCTACAGCGAGAGTGGGGACTGGGTATTAAAAGGGGTAAATATTGCGCTTTATCCCGGAGAGTGGGTGGGCATTTTAGGGGGAAATGGATCAGGGAAATCGACCTTAGCCAAATTATTGAATGGCCTCCTCCTGCCCCAAAAGGGTACGGTAAAGATTTTCGGCTTAAATCCCAACGTACAGGAAGATCTCCCTCTCATTCATCAAAAAGTGGGGATGATCTTTCAAAATCCGGAGAATCAGATCGTTGCCATGACCGTTGAGGATGACATTGCCTTTGGGCTGGAAAATTTGGGGCTTCCTCTTCAAGAAATTGAGAGACGGACAGACCAGGTGTTAGAACAGATGAAACTTACCCCCTATCGAAAGACGGAACCCCATCGACTCTCCGGAGGGCAGAAACAGCGCCTTGCCATTGCAGGGGTTTTGGCGATGAGGCCGGAGGTGATCATCTTCGACGAGGCCGCCTCCATGCTGGACCCGGAAGGGGCTTATGAACTCCTTCAAACGATGATTGAACTTCATCGGCAGAAAATCACGCTGGTCCACATCACCCATGAATTAGAAGAGATTCGTTACGCGGATCGCCTTATCGTGATGGAGGGAGGGAGAATTTTGGCCGAGGGGAGACCCATGGAAGTTCTTATCCAGGTGGAAACATTGAAGAAGGCGGCACTTCTTCCCCCCTTTGCCGTCCGTCTTTGGGATAGGCTGGCCCGGGAAGGGATCCGTCTTCCCTTAACGGGGCTTGATGAAGGAAGGTTGGCGGAGACCGTATGGAAATACACTTTCAGAACGTAAGTTATGAGTATGGGGCAGGGACCCCCTTTTCCCATTTAGCCATAAAAAATGTGACCCTTACCATCCCTTCCGGACAGTTTGTCGCTTTGATGGGAAAGACGGGCTCCGGAAAAACCACACTGGCGCAGATGGTCAATGGCCTGATTCGCCCGACCCGGGGGGAAGTTCAGGTGGGGGAATATCGGATCACCGCCAAAAAACAAAATCTAACTCCACTTCGTTCCCGCATTGGGTATGCTTTTCAATATCCGGAACACCAACTTTTTGAAGAGACGGTTTTTCAGGATATTGCCTTTAGTCTTAAACAATATGAGTACCCGGAAGAGAAGATTCCCTTAAAGGTACGTCAGGCGATGGAGAGGGTCGGTCTTTCCTATGAGGAGTTTAAGGATCGGTCTCCCTTCCAATTGAGCGGCGGACAGATGAGAAAGGTAGCTTTGGCCGGGGTTTTGGTGATTCATCCGAAAATCCTGATCTTAGACGAGCCGACTGCAGGTCTCGACCCAAAAGGAAGGCTTGACCTGCTTACAAGAATTTCAGAACTTCATCGCGAAGAAAGAATCACGATCCTATTGATTACCCACCATCTGGAGGAGGCGTTGGAATACGGAGAGCGAATTCTCTTCTTAAGAGAGGGAGAACTCTTCGCCGACCTTAAACCGAAAGAGGTTTACAGAGAGAGAAAGCGTCTTTTTACGGCCGGGATCCTCCCCTCTCCCCTCCTTCGTTTCCAAGAGAGGTTGGAAGAGCTTCGGGGAATGGGGGAGATTTCCTGGCCCCACCGGGAGGCGGAAATGATGGATCTTCTCATTCGTCAGATGAAGGGGGAGGGCTCATGGATCGTTTAACCGTCATCCCAATTGGACAATATTACCCAGGGGAATCTTTTCTGCATCGGGTAGATCCTCGAACGAAGATTCTGTTTATCGTCGCTTATGTCATCCTTCTGTTCTTGGTTCGGCATCCGCTCATGATCATTGGTTTTAGCCTCCCTCCTCTTCTAGCCGTCATTTTCTCGGACATCCCCCTCTCTTACCAATGGAAAGCGTATCGGGGGATTCTCCTCATGATTCTTCTTTTTGGCCTTTTTCAGATGTTTTATATACGTGAAGGTTTCCTTTTGGGGAAAATTTTCGGTCTTTCCTTGTATAGCGAAGGGGTTAAGGAAGCGGCATTCACCGCTTTGAGGCTAACCGACCTCCTCCTTCTTACCTCCCTCCTCACCTTCACCACTTCCTCGATCGCCTTAACGGAAGGGTTGGAGAGACTTCTTTCCCCTTTTTCCCGTTTGGGTTTGCCGGTGGGAGAGATCGCTTTGATGATGACCATCGCGATTCGCTATATTCCCACGCTGCTGGAAGAGATGGAAAAGATCATGAAAGCTCAAATGGCCAGGGGGGCCGACTTTGAAAGTAGGAACCTAAGAAAAAGGGTAAACGCCCTTTTTCCCTTAATCGTCCCCTTATTTGTCAACAGTTTTCGCCGGGCGGAAGAGCTTGCGTTAAGCATGGAAGCGAGGGGATATAGGGGAGGGAGAGGGAGGACGCGGAGATATACCCTCACTTTCACCCATCGGGATGGTTGGGTAGCCTTTCTTCTTCTCCTGATGGGGATTGCCCTGATTGGGGAAAGGGTGTGGCTTCATTGACGGAAATGAAGAAAATGGCCATGATTGTCGCCTATGATGGGACCCGCTATTACGGATTCCAGCGCCAATCAACACTCCCTACGATCCAGGAACGTTTGGAGGAAGCCCTTTTTCGCCTTCACCAAAGAAAAACCGGTGTAACCGGAGCGGGCCGGACCGACGCTCGGGTCCATGCAACCGGGCAGGTGATTCATTTTATGACCGATCTACGCATTCCTCCAGAACGGTGGCCCTATGCCCTTCAAGCATTCCTGCCGGAGGATATTCAGATCCGAGCCGCTTATCCGGTGGAAGACTCCTTTCACGCCCGCTATTCGGCGGTCGGGAAACGATACCGTTACCGTATTGATCGGGGGAAGATGAGGAACCTTTTCACCCGAAATTATGCCTTGCATTACCCCTATCCCCTCGAGATCGATAAGATCAAGGAGGCCTCTTCATTTCTCCTTGGACGTCATGATTTCTCCGCTTTTGCTGCCAGTGGCAGTTCGGTAAAGAACCATATTCGTACCCTGTACGACATCCAGGTGGTTGAAGTAGGGGATGAGCTTCAATTTACCTTCTGGGGGGACGGTTTTTTGTACAATATGGTTCGCATCCTGGTAGGGACTTTGTTGGAGGTGGGAGGGGGCAGGAGGGATGTGAAGGAAATCGTCAAACTCCTTAGATCAGGTGACCGGACCAAAGCAGGGATTACCGTACCTCCCCATGGATTAACCTTGGAAGAAGTCCTTTATCCGGAAGGAACGTTTCGACTTAAAACGTGAGATTCATCAGAACAACTGAACCTGGCGTATTTTTTTCTTGACTTTCCCTCTTTTTGTATAGTATTATGTTAGATGGCATTCAAAAAACCACTGCCCCGTTTTTTTTATAGAAGTAACGATTTACCTAGGTATCTCTACATGATAAAAGTAGGACTGAATCATTGGAGAACTGAACCAGTGACGAGAATATGGAGAAAAGAAATGTAAAGGAGGATGTCTCATGCGGACTACCTATATGCCCCACGGCCAGGAAGCCCTTCAGAACCGGAAATGGTACGTGATCGACGCTGAGGGGAAGACCCTGGGTCGGTTAGCATCGGAAGTGGCGCTTATTCTTCGCGGCAAACATAAACCGACCTTCACCCCCCATCTAGATTCTGGGGATCATGTGATCATTATTAACGCAGAGAAGGTTCATCTCACAGGGAAGAAATGGACCGATAAGCTTTACCGTTTCCATTCCCAATATCCGGGAGGTCTTAAGACCTTTACAGCCAGGGATATGATTAAAAACCGCCCTGTGAAGATGGTGGAATTGGCTATTCGAGGAATGTTGCCGAAGAATCGCCTAGGCCGTCAAATGTTTTCCAAACTAAAGGTATATGCAGGAACCGAACATCCCCATCAAGCCCAAAAACCGGAAGTTTGGGAATTGCGAGGATAAGCGAAGGAGGAAAGAGAGATGGCTCAAGTACAATATTATGGCACAGGACGTCGTAAAGAATCCGTGGCGAGAGTCCGACTCGTTCCGGGGGATGGACGGGTGATTATTAATGGCCGGGATATGGATGATTATTTTGGGACGGAAACCCTTAAATTGATCGTAAAGCAACCCCTTGCCCTAACCAATACGCTCGGCCACTATGATGTATTGGTCAACATTCACGGCGGTGGTTTTACCGGCCAAGCAGGCGCTATTCGGCACGGAATCGCCCGGGCTCTTCTTAAGGTAGATCCGGAATTTAGGGGGCCGCTGAAGAAAGCAGGATTTCTTACCCGGGATCCAAGGATGAAAGAGAGGAAAAAATACGGTCTTAAAGCGGCACGCCGTGCTCCCCAATTCTCAAAACGTTAGTTGATCTCAAAAGACCACCCTCATTTCAAGGTGGTCTTTTTTCATGGGTGAAATGGACCTCGCTGAAAAAGCTAGGTCTTTTTTTATGGTTTTGTCCAACTGAAACGTATAATTTGCCCACTATGTCCATATAATTTCTTGAGCAAGCCCCAAGGAGGATTGGGAGATGCAGCAGCTAAAAAAGCTTTTTTTCTTCGCCATCGCCCTGGCCGCTTTATTCTACATCTTTACCTATGAGGAGAAGGGATGGTTTACGACTCCCTCCTGGTCTGTTCCTCTCTCCGGCATGGTGATCGTCTTAGACCCGGGACATGGAGGGATGGACGGAGGCGCCGTCTCAAAAGATGGGTTGGTTGAGAAAGAGATTACTTTAAAAATTGCAAAAAAATTAAGGGATTATTTACAGCAGTCCGGAGCCGTTGTTCTCTTAACCCGGGAAGAGGATAAGGATTTGGCGGACGGAACGGAAGGAACACGGAAGAGGCAGGATTTAAGGGTGAGGGCGGAATTGGTGAACCAAAGCGGTGCAGAACTCTTTATCAGTATTCACTTAAATAGCATTCCTTCTTCCCAATGGAGAGGGGCTCAAACTTTCTTTAATCCAACCAATCCGGAAAACTATAGACTGGCGAAACTAATCCAAGAGGAACTCATAAAGGGGTTAGGAAATACGGACAGGCTGGAGAAAAAAGATCAGGACATATTTATTTTAAAAGCGGCTAAGGTTCCGGCCGTTCTGGTGGAGGCGGGTTTTCTTTCCAATCCGGAGGAGGCGGTCCTATTAGGAAATGAGGCGTATCAGTCGAAGATCGCCGAGAGCATATACCGAGGCATTCTTCGTTACACTTCAGGAGAACAAGTGGAGGAAGAGAAACGATCATCTCTTCATGTTCGCCCCATTCGTCGGAACATGATATAATGAGAACGTAGTGAGAATCCATCATAATGGGGGATCAAGGATGAACGAACGACAGGTGTTGGAAGCCTTAAAAGATGTCAAAGACCCTGAGATTAACCGGAATCTTGTGGATTTGAACATGATTCGAAATATCCGCATAGAGGGGAATTCGATCTCTCTCGATGTGATTTTAACCATTCAGGGATGTCCCCTTAAGGTTACGATAGAAGAAGATATTGTTAAGGCGTTAAAAGCGATCGGGGCGGAGGAGGTTCATGTTCATTTCGGCTCTATGACCGATGAAGAAAGGGCCGCTTTGGCTGCACAATTAAGGGGTGGAGCGGAGAAAAAAGCGGCGGCTCCCCCGTCCATTCTTGCCCCCGGTTCGAAAACCACCTTTATTGCTGTTTCCAGTGGCAAAGGAGGTGTGGGAAAGTCGACGGTTAGCGTCAACCTCGCCGTTTCGTTAGCACGCCTTGGGAAGAAAGTAGGCATCATCGATGCCGACATTTACGGCTTTAGTGTCCCGGATATGATGGGGATCGAACAGCGGCCTACGGTCATCGGAGATATGATTCTTCCGGTTCTCCGCATGGGCGTACAGGTCATCTCGATGGGTTTTTTCGTGGCTGATAATTCTCCCGTCATTTGGCGTGGTCCCATGTTGGGAAAGATGTTACGTACCTTCTTTAACGACGTGAAATGGGATGATTTGGATTTTATGATCCTAGACTTGCCTCCCGGAACGGGGGATATGGCCCTCGATGTCCACAGCCTGATTCCCCAAAGCAAGGAGATTATCGTCACCACCCCCCATGGGACGGCTGCCTTTGTGGCCGCCCGAGCAGGGGCGATGGCCATGAAAACAAAGCACGAGATCTTGGGTGTTGTCGAGAATATGGCATACTCTATCTGTCCCCATTGTGGAGAGAAGACCTATCTCTTCGGCAAGGGAGGCGGAGGGAGATTGGCAGAGGAGCTTCGAACCGAGTTTTTAGCCCAAATCCCGCTCGGCCTTCCCGATAATCATCCCTCGGAGCCCGATTTCTCTCCATCCGTATATAAGCGGGATACGGAAATCGGACAGATCTATGAAGAGTTGGCCACGAAGGTGATTGGATTAACGAAGGCATAAGCGGCGGAGGTTATCCTCCTCCACCCGCTTGTCTTCCTCCACCTCCACCTCCGCCACCGCCTCCACCGCCACCGCCGCCTCCACCTTCGCCGCCCCCTTCACCACCGCCCCCTTCGCCTTCGCCGCCGCCCTTCTTCTTTTCAGGTTTCATCGCTTCTTCCTGGGCTTTGGCGATCAGCTTCATTAACTCATCCATAAAGAGGGGGCTTTGCAGGGCATCCTTCATTACAGCCATCACTTGGTTCCGGTAGGCGGAGGACTTCATCAGGTCTAGGAGATTTTTCTCAAATTCCGGATCCTTCATCACCTGTAGCATCATTTTTTGATATTCCGGATCTTTCATCAGGTCTTTCAGGAGGCTCTGGTTCTCCTTCATCATGCTCTTTGCTAATTGGGAAGAGAATTTCGGGTCCTCAAAGATTTTCTTAAAACCCTCCTGCCCCTGTTTGGAGAGGAGAGTTGTTTGTACTGCCGCCTTCACTTCCTCGCCACTCATGAGGAGTTCTTTTTTCATCTCCTCATCTTTTAAGGTTTGCTGCAGGGCCTTTTTCCCATCTTCCGTTTGTAAAATATCTTGAACCATGGTTTTTATCTGCTCATAATCAGGGCTTCCCCCTCCGCCTTGCGGGCTTGCAAAGGCAGAACATCCGGAAATGCCTGCGGTAAGGAGGAGGGAAAGAAGAAGAGCTCCTCTACGTTTCATTTCCATCACCATTTTCCGCTTTAAAGTAGGATTGGCTTGTTAGTAATATAACTCCGGGAGATACTCGTTATGCCCGAAGGGAAGAGGGAGTTTCAGTCAAAAGAGTTGGCCTATCTAGGCAGTTAAGGGCGGAATTGGTATAATAAACTGAATAAAAGGTTGGTAAGTAGGTGTTCGGATGAATAGTCGGAAGTTGGTGTATCTCATTGGAACCACCTTGCTCTGGGCAGGAGTCGGAGGGGGATTGACCGGTTTTTTTCTTTCGTTTGCCGCAGCCGTTGAAGAGAAGTGGAGCTCTTTGGAATGGCTGCTTGGCGGGGTCGGCTGGTTCGGTGGAGGGCTTATTTTCGGCGCTTTAAGTCTTCTCGGGTATTTGGTATTTTTACTCATTCATCAGATGGGATTGGGGCTGTTTCGGAAACAAGAGTTATGGCACCTTGTCCTCTATCTTTTAGTCATGGTTTCCTTCATAGACCTTTATCTTTTTCCTTCCGCAATCAATCAAGGAGGAGAGAAGTGGTCCCTTTTTTTATTCCCTCCCATGCTGTTGGCATGGGCGGTTGTGGTCGCCTATCTTAAAAAGAGAGAGACGCGTCCATCCGCCTTTGCGCCTAGCCTTTTTTTTATGTTTACGATGACGGTTTTGGAGCTTATCCCAGCTTTACGGGGAGAAAACCTGCGCTCTTTGGTTGATATGGGAATCCCCTTGATCATCGCCAATACCTGGCAGCTTCTCATTCTGCATCGTCTTATAGGGGAAGAAAAGCCTTCCCCTACTCAAGCTCCTCCACCTTTGAGTCAAACCCGGAGATCAGTTCAGAAACCGTAACGAATTGATATCCTTTCCTCCGCAGTTCCTTAATCATGGTTGGAAGGGCTAAATGGGTCTGTTTGCAGGAATCGCTTGCATGCATAAGGATAATATCACCGGGATGCACCTTTGTCAGAACGCGGTTCACAATCGCATCGACCCCTGGATTTTTCCAGTCTAGGGAGTCGGTATCCCATTGGATCACGGTATACCCCAATTGGTTGGCGATATTCAACACTCGTTGATCAAAATCGCCGTTTGGGGTCCGTATTAAGGTGGGCGTTTCCCCGGTAATTTCTTTAAGAATGGCATGGGCTTTAAGAATCTGCTCCCGAATTTCCTGGTCGCTTAATTGGCTGTAATTGGTGTGCTTATAACCATGGGAGCCGATTTCATATCCCATTTCCTTAATCTTTCTCACGATCTCCACATGATCCCTGCTCCAAGGGCCGGAAAGAAAGAAGGTGGCTTTCTTTACACCTTCCTCCTGGAGAACTTCCAGAATCGGCAGGGTTCTAATCTCCCCCCAGCTGATGTCGAAGGTAAGGGCGATCTTCTTCTCTTTGGTGGGAACGCTATATATAGCGGATGGTTCTCGCAAGGCGATCACGCTCATACTATTTTTCTCGGCGTAAATTAATCCTACTGCAAAGAGGGAGGCGATAACCAGAATCAGGGCTTGTTTCACTTTCCGAGTCCGAATCGTAATCCAATAGTATCGCTTCACTACTTTATTTCCTCCTTTAGCAATTTGTCTCCATAGTACAGGGTATGACAGGCTTCCCCGCCCTATTCCAGGAAAAGTGTGGCCATTCACCGAATCGGTTGACGTTCGGGGAATAAAGTGATATGGATAGTGGAGAGAGGATGTTACAACAGACACATCAATTTATGAGGAGGTCTTATGATGAAAGTCGTGATGGAATGGAAAGACCATATGTACTTTGAAGGGAAAGGACCCAGTGGTCATGTGGTAGGTGTAGATGCTGCGGAAAGCGTGGGGGGGAGCAATCGGGCGGCTCGGCCCATGGAGCTTTTATTAAATGGCCTTGGAGGATGCACCTCCATCGATATCTTGTCCATCCTTAACAAAATGCGTCTGACTCCCGCCTCCTTTCACCTTGAAATTGATGGGGAAAGGGCGGAGGAGCATCCGAAACGGTTTACCAAGATTCACATTCATTATTTTCTGGAAGGGGAAAATCTCACGGAGGATAAAGTGAGAAGGGCGGTTCAACTCTCTATGGAGAAGTATTGTTCCGCGGCCCACTCGTTAAATGCGGAGATTACGGCCAGTTTTGAAATCAACGGGGTTCGTTATTCGATGAATTAAGTTTTTCGCCCTTTTCTGACGAAGGGTTTTCCTATTCATTTCAGACCAAAAATGGAGTAAAAAATCCCCAAATAGCACATAACAATCCTACAGAGTTAATCGACCTTTACGAACCGTTCAAGAGGAGCTCGTGCTGGCCGGTTCACCTTTTGGAGGAATGGATATGGCTATGATGGGATTATTAATCTCTCCTAAAGAATTTATGGAATTAGAATATCTAATTCGCCGGGAATTGGAAGAGATGCTTCTCGATCTTGAAGATCGCCGTTTGGATGGTCTCGCCAGAATTGCGATTGAGGAGAGGTATCAATTAATGTTTCGCTTATATGCTAGGGTTGCCTCTCCGAAAGAACTGGCCCGATTCGTGCGTAAAAATAAACGGACGCCGTAAGTGAATAGATTAACAGAAGTTTCCTGTTGACGAAAAGCTCCTCGATGTGATAAGATAACCAACGTCGCTGCCACGGCGGCGCGGAAAAAAAGACCCATGGTTCCTTGAAAACTGAACAGAAACGCCTGTGAGGAATAAAAGCAAGAAGAATTGAGAGTCGAGGAAGAAGACTCGAGCAGGGGGGAAGGAAGGGAACTTCCGGAACCCTCTTATATGGAGAGTTTGATCCTGGCTCAGGACGAACGCTGGCGGCGTGCCTAATACATGCAAGTCGGACGGTTTAGAAGTGAGAGGCTTGCCTCTGGCTTTTAGACAGTGGCGGACGGGTGAGTAACACGTAGGCAACCTGCCCGTAATACCGGGATAACCTGGGGAAACCGAGGCTAAGCCCGGATAGGCTCCTTTTCCGCATGGGAGAGGAGGGAAAGGGTGCGACCCGATTACGGAGGGGCCTGCGGCGCATTAGCTAGTTGGTGAGGTAACGGCCCACCAAGGCGATGATGCGTAGCCGACCTGAGAGGGTGACCGGCCACACTGGGACTGAGAGACGGCCCAGACTCCTACGGGAGGCAGCAGTAGGGAATCTTCGGCAATGGGCGAAAGCCTGACCGAGCAACGCCGCGTGAGTGAGGAAGGCCTTCGGGTTGTAAAACTCTGTTGTTTGGGAAGAAGGGAAAGGGTAGGCCCCTTAGGTGACGGTACCAAACGAGAAAGCCCCGGCTAACTACGTGCCAGCAGCCGCGGTAATACGTAGGGGGCGAGCGTTGTCCGGAATGATTGGGCGTAAAGCGCGCGCAGGCGGTCCTTTAAGTCTGATGTGAAAGCCCGCGGCTTAACCGCGGAAGGTCATTGGAAACTGGGGGACTTGAGGCTAGGAGAGGGAAGTGGAATTCCTGGTGTAGCGGTGAAATGCGTAGAGATCAGGAGGAATACCGATGGCGAAGGCAGCTTTCTGGCCTAGGGCTGACGCTGAGGCGCGAAAGCGTGGGGAGCAAACAGGATTAGATACCCTGGTAGTCCACGCCGTAAACGATGAGTGCTAGGTGTGAGGGGTTTCAAGGCCCTTCGTGCCGCAGTACACACAATAAGCACTCCGCCTGGGGAGTACGGTCGCAAGACTGAAACTCAAAGGAATTGACGGGGGCCCGCACAAGCGGTGGAGCATGTGGTTTAATTCGAAGCAACGCGAAGAACCTTACCAGGGCTTGACATCCCTCTGACGGGAGTAGAGATACTTCGTCCCTTCGGGGCAGAGGAGACAGGTGGTGCATGGTTGTCGTCAGCTCGTGTCGTGAGATGTTGGGTTAAGTCCCGCAACGAGCGCAACCCTTGAGCTTAGTTGCCAGCATTCAGTTGGGCACTCTAGGCTGACTGCCGCAGACGATGCGGAGGAAGGTGGGGATGACGTCAAATCATCATGCCCCTTATGTCCTGGGCTACACACGTGCTACAATGGCCGGTACAGAGGGAGGCGAAGGAGCGATCCGGAGCGGAACCCAAAAAGCCGGTCGTAGTTCGGATTGCAGGCTGCAACTCGCCTGCATGAAGTCGGAATCGCTAGTAATCGCGGATCAGCATGCCGCGGTGAATCCGTTCCCGGGCCTTGTACACACCGCCCGTCACACCACGAGAGTCGGAAACACCCGAAGTCGCTCAGGCGCCTAAGGTGGGGCCGATGATTGGGGTGAAGTCGTAACAAGGTATCCGTACCGGAAGGTGCGGATGGATCACCTCCTTTCTATGGAGAGCACCTCGCAGGGAAGTTTCTGTTCGGTTTTGAGGGAAACCTCAGCGTTCCTTGAAAACCGGATACAGGCAAGAAGCGAAGAAAGCGATGAAGGTTTGTGAAGCGGGAGGAATCCTGAGAACACAAGCCGGGAGGTTAAGGTAGGAAGGGCGCACGG